>JALEKG010000117.1 GCA_022769185.1 Dorea sp.
ATGGGTACGGCGAATACGATGCAGATGCTGGGAGAAGTTCTGAATCTGGTATTGCCGGGAACTTCTACCATTCCTGCAACGGACAATGCAAAGTTAAGAAAAGCGAGAGAAGCAGGAAAGTGGGCAGTAGAGATGGTAAAAGCAGGAAGAAAACCATCAGAACTGATCACCAAAGAAGTATTGTATAATGCAATTATGTTCGATATGGCAGTAGCTGGATCCACAAATGCAGTGCTCCATATTCTGTCTTATGCATATGAGCTCGGAATCAAACTGACACTGGAAGATTTCGAAAGATACGCAAAAGAGATTCCATGTATCAATGCGGTAGTGCCTAGTGGCCCATATACCGTAGTAGATTTCCATTATGCAGGCGGTGTCATGAATGTTATGAAGATGCTGGAGAGCAAGCTGTTTACAGATGTTCCGGGTATGTATGGAAATACATGGAAGGAAATGCTTTCCAAAGTAACACCACAGGAAAATAAAGTAATCCATTCACTGGAAAAGCCTTTGTTTAATGAGCCTGGTCTTAAAATCTTAAGAGGAAATCTTTCTCCGAATGGAGCAATCGTAAGACCGACTGCTGTATACGAAGAAGTAAAATACATGAAAGGAAAAGCGAAGGTATTTGAAGGAGACCGTCCGGCGTTTGAAGCAATTCAGGCTGGTGAGATCGTGCCTGGAGATATTATCGTGATCCGTTATGAAGGTTGTAAAGGAGCTCCGGGAATGAAAGAATTAATGCTGAGTATTGATGCTCTGATCGGTTTAGGACTTCACAAGAGTGTAGGACTCATCTCAGATGCAAGATTCTCAGGATTTAACTATGGAGCTATCATTGGCCATGTATCTCCAGAAGCATACGATGGAGGACCAATCGCGCTGGTAGAAAATGGGGATGAGATCGTCATCGACATTCCAAACGGAGAAGTTTCTCTGCTGGTATCCGATGAAGAACTGGCAAGAAGAAAAGAAGCATGGGTATGTCCACCGTTAAAAGAAGAGAAGGGATGCCTGAATATCTTTGCAAAGATGTGCCGTCCGGCAGAAGAAGGCGGAGCAATGCAGCCGTGGGATCTGGATGCTAAGTTCCACAGATAGGAGAAATATTTCCGATCAGCTGTTCGGATAAAGTGGAAAAACAATAATGAAGGAAAATAATAAAGGGAAAGAAAAAGGAGGATCATAGGATGTTACTGTTATCAAGAGAGGATATTAAGAAAGTATTTACGATTAAAGATGCCATTGAGGCAGACAAAAAGGCATTCCAGTTTGTAGTAGAGGGAAAATGTGATGCACCTCTTCGCACGAATATCCAGGCACCAAAGTATGACGGTTGTTTTCTGTTCATGCCTGCATATGTAGAAGAAATGGATACGGCATCACTGAAGATTATTGACATCTTCCCACACAATATTGATCAGGGAATTCCATCATCTCCGGCACAGGTATTTCTGATTGATGGAAAGACAGGAGTTGTAATTGCTGTACTGGATGGTACTTATGTAACACAGCTTCGTACAGGAGCTGCATCAGGTGCCGCTTTTGATGTGCTGGCGAAAAAGGAATGCAGAATTGGTGCATTGATTGGAACCGGCGGACAGGCGGCAACTCAGCTGGAAGCTATGATGGCAGCCAGAAAGCTGGAGGAAGTAAGAGTATTTGACCTGAATTATGATCGTACCAAAGCATTTGCAGAGAGAATGCAGGAAGAACTGAAAGATTATGGAACCAGAATTGTTGCGGTAGAATCTTCTGATGCAGCAATTGATGATGCAGATCTTCTGATCACTGTTACCCCATCTTCCAAGCCGGTATTTGACGGAACGAAGGTGAAGAAGGGTGCTACCATCAGCTGTGTAGGTGCTTATCAGCATCATATGCAGGAGATGGATCCGGCAATCCTTCCGCGCGCATCAAAGATTTATTTTGATTCTGAAGAAGCTGTACTTTCTGAATCTGGAGATATCCTGATCCCATTAGAGGAAGGAATTATCACAAAAGATGATTTTACGGGAGATCTTGGAAATGTGATCAAAGGAGAATTAGTTGGACGTGAGAATGACGATGAGATCATTGTATTTGAGACGGTAGGAGTAGCTACACAGGATCTGGTAGCTGCGAGAGAAATCTATGACAAGGCAGTCGAGGCCGGTGTCGGAATGCAGTGGGGCTAAGAAGAAATCGGATTTATAGAATGCAGGCATGAAGCAGGCTGTGAAGGCAGGCTTTGTGCCTGTTTTTGTTGGCTTGTATGCGATAAAAAGATCCAGTGGCTCTTTTGAGTTGCGGTATATGTGATTGCTATTGAAAGGTTGTACAGGATAGCAGTTATATGATACAATGAGTAGAAATGATTACATGCCGGTAAGGGGAATGCCGGAAGTAATGAGGAGGAAAGATGACAGCATTCATTGAGAAAATATATACGTTACTTTGGGGGGATATTGTATCGATTCCATTACCTGGGGGAGGGAAGCTGGGACTTTCTGTTCTGGTCATCCTGCTGATCCCTACCGGAATCTATTTTACGATCCGTACCAGATGTCTGCCAGTACGGCTGTTCCCAGAGATGATCCGGTCTCTTACGGAGAAGAAGAGTCAGAAGGGAGCACTTTCGTCATTGCAGACTTTGATCGTGTCGACGGCTACCAGAGTCGGAATGGGAAATCTGGTCGGTGTTGTTGCGGCAATCTCAGCGGGAGGTGCAGGTGCGGTCTTTTGGATGTGGCTGACGGCACTTCTGGGATCCTCAACTGCGTTTATTGAAGCGACTCTTGCACAATTACATAAAGAAGAGGATCCACTATATGGTGGGTATCATGGAGGACCGGCGTATTATATTCATCACCGCGCAGAGCAGAGAAACGGGGGAAAGAAAAAACGGTATTCAATCCTGGCAGTATTATTTGCGATTTCGGGGCTGATCTGCTGGTGTGGAATCAGTCAGGTAATCAGTAATTCAGTCACCTCAGCATTTTCGAATGCATTTCAGATTCCTCCGATTTATACAACAATCATACTTGTAATTCTTGCAGCGGTAATTGTACTGCGGAAAAATGCAACTGTAAAAGTGCTGGATGTTCTGGTACCTGTTATGGCAGGCTGCTATTTTCTGATTACGGTGTTTATTATTTTTACGAATCTGCCGCAGGTTCCAGGTGTATTTCAAAGAATTTTCGAAGAAGCATTTGGATTTCGCCAGGCGGCAGCGGGTGGATTCGGTGCGGTTATTATGAACGGGGTTAAGAGGGGACTTTTTTCGAATGAAGCAGGTTCCGGATCTGCTCCATGTGCAGCGGCAGCAGCAGAAAGTGACCAGCCGGTGAAGATCGGACTGGTTCAGGCATTGGGGGTATTCATTGATACGATCGTAATCTGCAGCTGTACAGCGATGATTATGTTGCTTGTTCCAGAGAAGATTACGGCCGGGCTTACCGGAATGGATCTTTTGCAGACGGCACTTCAATATCATCTGGGAACGTTCGGAGTAGTATTTATTGCGATTACTTTGGGGATGTTCAGTTTCTCTACGTTTATTGGTATTTTGTTTTATGCAAGATCGAATGTCGCTTACTTATTTGGGAATAAATGGTGTTTTCAGACGGCCTATAAGGTTCTGGCATTGGTGATGCTTTTTGTTGGCGGCCTTGCGGCTTATACGGTTGTATGGGATCTTGGGGATGTAGGAATCGGATTAATGACAATCTTTAATCTGATTGCGGTATATTCCATGTCCGGGCAGGCGCTGGAAGCATTGCAAGAGTATGAAAAAAATCGAAAAAGAAGAGGATAAATAGAAAAAGCAGTTTCCGGGAAATGGGAAACTGCTTTTTCTTATAGGATTTAAACGCTTGATTTTTGAATCTTGCCGTTATTGTTTTGCTTCATAAGCTACCTGACGAACATCTGGAATTGCAATTAGAATCGGATATAACACGCAGGCAATGATCAGTCCGCCAATACCCTGGATGATATTTGCCGGAATACTTGCTGCAGCACCTGCTGCACCATACATAAAAGATTCACACAGAAAATATCCTCCGGCTACCAGAATGATATCTGTTACACCGCCAAGAATGACTGCAGTATAACGAGTCTTAGATGTTTTCCCGATTTTCTGATAGACGACTCCGGCAATCAGTGCAATCAGTCCCTTGATCACGAGAGTGATTGGAACATAGATAAAATATCCGCCGATCAGGTCCGCAAGTGCAGAACCGATTCCTCCGGCCAGCATTCCCCAGACAGGACCAAGAATGATGCCGGATAAGATGACAACTGCATCACCTGGATGAATATAGCCGTTCGTTCCCGGTGTAGGAATACGTATGGACATAGTGGCAACACAGGCAAGCGCGGCAAACAGTGCTGTCATCAAAAGTTTCTTTAAATTAGAATTCATAATAAGCCCTCTTTCTCTTTGTGTTCTATAACTGACCATACTTTACAACAGTGATGGCATGAGATAAAGAGCCAATTATAAGAAAAAAGACCAGACCAGTTTTGATGGAATAAATTTATATAGAGGTCTTTCA
This sequence comes from Dorea sp., assembly GCA_022769185.1. GTDB lineage: Bacteria > Bacillota > Clostridia > Lachnospirales > Lachnospiraceae > Dorea_A. Next base: position 4,542 of record JALEKG010000117.1, read on the forward strand.
TTCCAGAGAATGGTTTTTGCGATACTGACTGGGAGAACATCCCATGTATCTTTTGAAGATCTGTCCATAATATGCCGGTGTGGAAAATCCGACCATGCCGGCTATTTTTGTGACACTTTCGCCTGCCATTAATAGAGGAAGACTATTCTGCACTCTGAGGGAAAGCAGATAGTCAAAAATGGTCATCTTCATATGTTTTTTAAAGAAACGACAGCATTCACTCTTACAGAGGTTCACATGATCTGCAATATCGTCCAGACTGATGTCCTGCGTATAATGTTCCTGAATAAATGACATAATCTCACGGAGTCTCTGCAGGTGTTTCTGATTCTGGGAAGCATCCGATGGAAGGGCAGTATAGTAGTGGAAAAATTTCTGCCAGATACTGGACAGTAGCAGATGTACCTGGAGTTCAAAGTCAGAAGGAGGATTCAGGGAAAGCTGGTAAATATCCTGGATCTGCCCAATGACAGCCTGCTGCCAGTCTACATCCTTTGTAAGTTTTAAAGAAGACCAGGCATCATTTGTAGTAATAAAATCAAGATATTTGGTCTGTAACAGACTATGCTCATAACCATAGAGAAAACGAGGATGAAAGGTGACGGAAATATAATTACAGTCTTCTCCATCCTTCATATAACCGGCATGAAGAGCGTTGCTGTTGCAGAACAGCCCATCTCCGGCAGAGAGAATATATTTCTTATCATTGACGTAATACTCCATCTTACCAGACATAAACCAGGTCAGTTCAATCTCGGGATGCCAGTGCCACATAAAGGATCCCTGTTCGTATGACTGGATGGATTCCGGGCTGATATGAACCGGAAATTCATAATTTCCGTGTTGTTTTCGTTCTTTTTGGTTCTTTTCTGTATAGATCTGCATGGTTTCCTCAATATCCTTATAGTTTTATCCAATATACTTATTGTGTTATGATCATATTCTCATTATAATCATAAATTAGAAGAGCTAATTATGCAAGGAAAATTGGATGAATGGAGGGTAAAACATTGAAAGAGCAGTTGATTCAGAAATTTATGGAATTGTATGGTGAAGGTGGAGAGATTCGTGCATATTTTGCACCGGGACGTGTGAATCTGATCGGGGAACATACGGATTACAACGGGGGACATGTATTTCCGTGTGCACTGACACTGGGGACTTATGGAATCGTAAGAAATAGAGAGGACCGCAAGCTTCGTTTTTATTCTGTGAATTTTGAGAAACTTGGAGTGATTGAGACCAGTCTGGATGATCTTGTACCGAGTAAAGCAGCCGGATGGACCAATTATCCGAAGGGAGTAATGTGGGCATTCGAGAAGAGAGATCATAAGCTGTCTCATGGTCTTGACATCCTGATCTATGGAAATATTCCGAATGGTTCCGGCTTATCTTCTTCTGCATCACTGGAAGTGCTGACCGGCCTGATCCTGAAGGATACCTTTGGATTTGATGAGGTGTCTATGGTTGATATTGCACTGATCGGTCAGGATTCTGAGAATAATTTTAACGGATGTAACTGTGGAATTATGGATCAGTTTGCAAGCGCTATGGGTAAGAAAGATCACGCAATCTTCCTGGATACCAATACATTAAATTATGAATATGCACCGGTCATTCTGGAGGATGCTAAGATCGTAATTACGAACAGCAAGGTAAAACATAGCCTGGTAGATTCTGCTTATAATGACAGAAGAAATGAGAGCGAGACTGCATTAAAAGAACTTCAGACGGTAGTTGATATCCAGACCCTGGGAGATCTGACGGAAAGTGAGTTTGAGCAGTACAAAGATGCAATTAAAGATCCGGTAAGACTGAAAAGAGCAAAACATGCGGTATATGAGAACCAGAGAACGATCCGGGCTGTTGAAGCACTGAAGAATCAGGATATTGAGCTGTTCGGACAGCTGATGAATGCGTCTCACGCATCCCTTCGCGATGATTATGAAGTGTCCTGTGAGGAGATTGATATCCTGGTAGATCTGGCACAGGCAATGCCACATGTACTGGGTTCCCGTATCACAGGAGGCGGATTTGGCGGATGTACTGTCAGCATCGTAAAGAATGATACGGTTGAGAAGTTTGTAGATGAGATTGGTAAGGCTTATGAGGAAAAAGTCGGACATAAAGCAGAATTTTATGTAGTAGATATCGGTGACGGGGCAAAAATTATCTAATTCTGATACAAAGCAAAAGGGAGATGGAAAGATGTTATATGAAAATATTAAGAAACTGGTAACATATGGAATTCGGACCGGACTGACTCCGGAATGTGAACGTGTATATACGACCAATCTTCTGTTGGAACTGTTCGGAGAAGATGATTATGAAGATGTTGAGATTGGAGAAGAGGAGATCAATCTGGAAACCGTTCTGGCTTCACTTCTGGATGAAGCTGTGAAACGGGGAATCATCGAGGACAGTATCGGATACCGGGATCTCTTTGATACAAAGATTATGAATTGTCTGGTTCCGAGACCGGCACAGGTTCAGGAGACATTTGCCAGAAAATACGAAGTGTCTCCGGAAGAGGCAACAGAGTATTTCTATAAACTCAGTCAGGACAGCGATTATATCCGCCGTTACAGAGTAAAGAAAGATATGAAATGGAAAGTGGATTCCGACTATGGAAAAATCGATATTACCATTAATCTTTCCAAACCGGAAAAGGATCCGAAGGCAATCGCAGCTGCCAGAAATGCTAAGGCAAATGCATATCCAAAATGCCAGCTCTGTATGGAAAATGAAGGATACGCAGGAAGATTGAATCATCCTGCAAGAGAAAATCACCGGATCATTCCAATTACGATCAATGAAAGCCAGTGGGGATTCCAGTATTCTCCGTATGTATATTACAACGAGCACTGTATCGTATTTAACGGGCAGCATGTGCCGATGAAGATTGAAAAAGCAACATTCGTAAAATTATTTGATTTTATTAAAATGTTCCCACACTACTTCCTGGGATCCAATGCGGACCTTCCGATCGTTGGCGGATCGATCTTAAGCCATGATCATTTTCAGGGCGGACATTATACATTTGCAATGGCAGAGGCTCCGATCGAAAAGCAGGTAGTGATCCCGGGATATGAAGATGTTGAGGCAGGAATCGTAAAATGGCCATTATCAGTCTTGAGAATCAGAAGCAAAGATGAAAAGCGTCTGATCAATCTGGCAGATCATGTCCTGAAGGCATGGAGAGGTTATACAGATGAGGCTGCTTTCATTTATGCAGAGACAGACGGAGAACCACATAATACGATCACTCCGATTGCAAGGAAAAAGGGAGATATCTTTGAGCTTGATCTGACGCTTCGTAATAATATTACGACGGAAGAGCATCCGCTTGGTGTGTATCATCCGCATGCAGAGTACCACAATATCAAGAAGGAAAATATTGGTCTGATTGAGGTTATGGGACTGGCGGTATTGCCATCCAGACTGAAAGAAGAACTGGAGATTCTGGCAGATTATCTGGTGGAGAAGAAAGATATCAGAAGCAATGAAAAGATTGAAAAGCATGCAGAGTGGGTCGAAGCTTTCCTTCCGAAATATCCGGAGATCACACCGGAAAATGTAATGGAGATCCTGAAGGAAGAGGTTGGAATTACATTCGTACATGTATTGGAAGATGCCGGAGTGTATAAATGTACACCAGATGGCAGAGATGCATTTCTGAGATTTGTAAATACATTATAATATGGTTTGTTGAATCAAGAGGATGTGTGGCGAAAAGCCTGCATCCTTTTTTTGTTTCACAAAATAAACATAGTTTTACCACATACTTTTCAAATAAATTCCTTATATTGTTAAAAAAAGATTTTTGACAGGAGGAATGACAGTGATAGAAGTAAGAAATCTTACCAAACGCTATGGCAGTCATCTGGCAGTAGATCATCTGAATTTTACTGTAGGTGAGGGCAAGATTTATGGTTTTCTGGGACCGAACGGGGCAGGAAAATCAACGACTATGAATATCATGACAGGATATCTGGGAGCCACAGAAGGGCAGGTCCTGATCAATGGGCATGATATCTTGAAGGAGCCGGAAGAGGCAAAGAAAAATATCGGGTATCTCCCGGAGCTCCCGCCTCTGTATATGGAAATGACCGTAGCAGAATATCTGAAATTCGCGGCAGAGCTTAAAAAAATTCCAAAGAACAAACGAGAAGCACAGATCAAAGAAGTCATGCGGCTTACAAAGCTGAAGGAAGTGGAAAACCGGCTGATCCAGAATCTGTCTAAAGGATACAGGCAGAGGGTAGGACTTGCGCAGGCGATGCTGGGATTTCCAGAGATTATTATCCTGGATGAGCCTACTGTAGGGCTGGATCCAAAGCAGATCATAGAGATTCGTGAGCTGATCCGAAGACTGGCGAAAAATCATACGGTTATCCTGAGTTCGCACATTCTTGCAGAAGTAAGAGAGGTCTGTGACTATGTTATGATCATAGCGAATGGAAGGATGGTTGCAAGTGATACTCCGGAAAATCTGGAGCTTTTGATGAGCGGTGCAGGACGTATTGAGATTGAGGCAAGAGCATCCGCCAGTCAGATGAAACAGATATTAAATACAACTGGTAAGATCAGAGAAGCCTCCTACAAGACTTCAGCAAGTGGTATCACAACAGCACAGATTGAGACAAAGGATCAGGAAGACATCCGGGAAGAATTGTTTCTGGCGTTTGCCAAATCCGGGCTTCCGCTTCTTACATTAAAACAGAACAAATCCACTTTGGAAGAGATCTTTCTTGAACTGACGCAGGGAAGCGGAGGGAAGATCAACAAGAGTAAAAAGAAACAAAAGGAAGAGGAACAGGAACAGAAATCAGTGACAGAGGGAGGAAAAGCCGATGAGAGCAATATATAAAAGAGAATTAAAATCCTATTTTCACTCCATGATCGGATATGTGCTGATATCTTTTCTCGTGGCGTTTACTGGAATTTATTTTATAGCATACAATGTAAATTACGGGTATCCGTATTTTTCTTATGTATTATCAGGAATCCTGTTTGTAGATCTGATCGCAATCCCAATTCTGACCATGCGTTGCTTTGCAGAGGAGCGGAAAAACAAGACGGATCAGCTGCTTTTGACGGCTCCGGTCAGTCTCTTCCAGATTGTGATGGGCAAATATTTTGCAATGGTAACTATACTGGCAGTGCCGTGTGTCGTCTATCTGCTCTTTCCATTGATGATCAAGGCACAGGGAACTGCGTATATTCTGGTCGATGATCTGTCAATTCTGGTGTTTTTCTTATTGGGATGTGTTTTTATTGCAATCGGTATGTTTATTTCTTCTCTGACAGAGAGCCAGATCATTGCCGCAATCGGAACATTTGGGGCATTGTTAGTACTGTATATTTGGAATGGACTTTTGAGCTTTGTTTCTTCTGCTGCATGGGTGAATGCAATCGCAGTTGCGCTGATTTTGTCCTGCGTAGTATTTGTGGTATGGCAAATGACCAGAAACATCATCATCAGTGCAGTCCTGGAAACAGTTGTTATCATTTCCTGTGTCGTTACATATCTTGTGAAATCAAGTCTGTTCGAAGGTCTGCTTTCAGAGATTTTAGGAAAATTAGATCTTGCGGGGATCCTTACAAATATTTCGGATAATCATCTTCTGGATGTCAGTGGAATTCTGTTGTATCTGTCCATCATTGCAGTTTTTGTCTTTTTAACGATGCAGATGATACAGAAAAGACGTTGGAGTTAGGAGGGGCATATGTTAGAGAAGATCAAAAAATCATTTAGAAGTACGACTTCCAGAAATGGCAGTTACAGTCTGGGATTAATTGCTCTGGTGATTGGTATCGTCATAGTAATCAACCTGATTGCCGGACAGCTCCCGGAAAATATCCGGAATATTGATATCAGTGATAATAAGATTTATGAGATTACCGATACCAGTAAGAAAATTTTAGAGAAACTGGATGAAGAGATTACATTTACCATATATGCAGAGAAAGATTCTACGGATGAAAGAATTAAATCATTTGTGAAAAAATATGCTGCTTTATCCAGTAAAATTAAGGTCGAATGGGTGGATCCGGTGCAGCATCCGGCGGAGTTGACCGAGAATAATGTCAGCAGTGATACGATCCTGGTCTCCTGTGAGAAGACCGGGAAGAGTAAAGCGGTCGCATTCAGCAGTATTCTGGTAACGGATGAATATTCCTATTATATGACGGGAAGTACGTCAGAATCTCAGTTTGATGGAGAAGGACAATTGACCAGTGCGATCAATTATGTGACCAGTGATGTGTCAAAGACTATTTATTGTACAACGGGACATGGAGAAAATACATTTTCCAGTTCTGTATCCGCGCTTCTGGATAAGAACAATATTATTTCGGGAGAGTTGAATCTGATCATGGAAAATGAAATTCCGGATGATTGCGATCTGTTATTTATGAATGCGCCATCGAAAGATATTACAGAAGATGAAAAAACTTTGATTTTGAGTTATCTGTCGAGTGGAGGGGATGTATTTATCATACTAGGAGAATCAGAAGATGACACTCCGAATCTGGATGCAGTTTTGAAAGAATACGGGATGCAGAGGACAGAAGGATATATTGCTGACATGCAGAGATGCTACCAGGGCAATTATTATTATATTTTCCCGGAGATCAGTGCCTATGGAGAGCTGGCAGAAGGGCTGGAATCGCAGATGGTTCTTCTGATCAACGCACATGGTATGACTTTGACAGATCCGGCAAGAGATACGATTGCAACGACTGAATTTATGTCGACATCAGAGAATGCGTATTCGGTAACCGAAGATACACAGGAACAGGGGAGTTACGTATTGGGAGCGGTTGCGACAGAAACAATCTCAAATAGTAGTGAAAATGAATCAGAAGATTCAGATTCCGGAGATACTTCAGAAGAAGGTATGGATAAGAGCCGGCTGACGGTGGTGTCTACAGGCAGTCTGATAGACTCTCAGGTTACGGATTCCTTCTCGACACTGGAGAATCTGGATCTGTTTATGAATGCAGTGACGGCTAACTTTGAGGATGTAGATAATGTGGCAATTGAGCCAAAGAGTCTGGAAGTTACTTATAATTCTATGCAGCATGCGGGACTTCTAAGTATTCTTGTCATCTTTGTTATACCGCTAATTATTCTGCTTTTTGGATTCGTAAAATGGTGGAAGAGAAGGAAAGCATAAGGAGGGAGCTGATGAAACAGAAAAAAACAATGATACTCCTGGCAGTAGTTCTGCTTATGTTGGTTGCTGTGTATATCGGACTGAAATGCTGGAATCAGCATATGGAAGAGAAAAAAGAGAAGCAGGAAGAAGAACAGAAGCTTTCTATTGTAGACGCGGAAGAACTGATCTCTATCTCTTATACAGACGGAGACAGTGAAATGAGTTTTGTGAAACAGGATGGAACCTGGTACGATGAATCAGACCGGGGAATCCGTATCTCGCAGGATGCTGCGGATATGCTGGAAACTGCCATTACGGATCTTACTGCATCAAGAGAGCTGGAAGAGCCGGATGCACTGGGTGACTATGGACTGGAGAATGCACTGTACACAATTGAATATACAGATCAGGATGATACGGAAAGTGTTATTTCTGTTGGAAATGCTGTCAATGATGATTATTATGCAACAATCGGAGATACAGGGAAGGTGTATACGATCTCCAGCGACTTCATTTCACAGCTTTCGTTTGATCTGGCATCTTTTGTAGAAAATGATACGGTTCCTTCTATTGGCAGTGGAAATCTGAAAAAAGTGGAAGTGACGAAAAATGGAAAAACAACAACCTTTAAAGAAGAGGACGAGATTGGCCAGCTGGCAGGAGGATGGGGAACGATCTCACTGACTTCCTGTGCAGATTATAATGTCAAGGAAGAGAATCTGGTGAATTATGGACTGGATGAAGAGAAACGAATTACAGCAAAGGCAACCTATAAGGATTCCAGTACGGAAGAGGAGAAAACATTCACCGTCTATATTGGCAGTCAGGATGATTCCGGTTCCAATCGATATGTACAGGTCAAAGATTCGAATATGGTTTATATCGTAGGAAACTCAATCATAGACAATATGATCACAGTCAGCAAAGAAGAAAGTGCAAAATAGAAGATGGAAGTTATGCCAGGGAATACAAGATGATCAGCAGGAAAAAGCCGCCGGCTAGGCCGGCGGTACAGAATCTTGATGATTATTTTCAGAATTCTTACGAAGAGAACGGGTGAAAATACTCTTCTGAGAGGTAAAGATGGAATTGTTAAAGTTAAAGATAAATGCAACAAAACATATAACAGTGAAGAACGGAAGCATGTTGTAGCCAAAACTTTCTACTCCGACCAGAATTGCGGCTAACAATGTATTGGTACCGCTGCAGAAGACTGCCGCAAAGCCAAGTGCTGCACCAAACATTGGATCCATTCCAAATACAGGAGCGATTACATATCCCAGGCAGGAACCGATGGAAAAAAGAGGTGCAACTTCGCCACCCATGAAACCGGAAGATAATGTGAGAACAGTAAGTAGCAGTTTCAGCAACCAGTCATAAGGATAAATGGCATCTGGATTACCGCTGAAGCATAAAGTCGTGAGAGCTTCTCCAGAACCGGAGTATCTTCCTTGATGACAGATGATCATTAACAGGGCAAGAACAATTCCCATAATGACAGCTTTCTTAAGCGGAGAAGAAAAGCGGAACATGAGTTTCAGCCTCATATAACGAAGAAGCAGTGCAAACAGTGACCCGACGATGCCAAAGATCAATCCCATGACAGCAATTTTCAATAAAAAAGTAAGATCATAGGTGGATGGATGAAAGTCCAAAGTTTCCAGAATATTGATATATAATTTACGAAGTCCCAATGCACGTGAAGTATAGGCAGCACTGAAGGAGGCGACTGTTGCAGGAATCAGTGCATGATATTCCAGTTTGCCGGCTACCAGTACCTCCAATGCGAAAAAAATTGCGGCAAGAGGGGTACAGAACAGGCCTGAGAATCCAGCAGCCATACCAGTAATCAGAAACATTTTTTTACTGTCTTCGATCGTAGTGATCTTATCCACCAGGCGCCCCATGTTATTTGCGACAGCTGCTCCAATCTGAACTGCAACACCTTCCCTGCCGGCACTGCCGCCGAACAGATGTGTGATCCATGTGGCGATCATAGATAACGGAACCATTCGGATCGGAAGATTTACTTTATGGCCGAAGCCGACTTCGAAGACCAGCTTCATTCCCTTATTGGCATTTCTGCCGAACTTTTTATATATCAGCCAGATCAGTGCACCGGCCGCCGGAAGAAATGGAACCAGATACCAGAAAAAATGTTCCCTGAGAACTGTACATTCTGAAAGGATCGTGCCGAATGCTGCATCAATGATTCCAACCACGATTCCGATGATTAGACCGGCAGCTGCAAGCAGAACGGTGTCTTTATAGTATTTTGAAATATGTTTTCCTAATGTTTTTAACACGTTGTTACCCTCATTTCTTTGATAGTCTCTCTTAGTCTCATTATAACTTTCAAAGGAAAATGTTCAAGAGTCATTTCCTGATGTTATAAAAAAAGCACAATTAACCTCTTGCAATTGAAAAATACATGTGCTAACATATATATCAAATTTTTAGTTTATTAAAGTAAAGCGTTGAAAGAGACTCTGTTCTTTGGAACTTGACAGGAATGAGGCGTCACCGACTGAGAGCGCCCCTTGAGGAATAAGAACAATAGGGAACACTCCGGAGCAGACTGGCTGAACCTAAGTAGGTCAGTACGTTGGCGCACGTTACGCGCAAGAGAGGGGCCTTGTCAGGGTCCAATGCGGGTGGTACCGCGGATAGCAAAGATGATATCCGTCCCGGAATACGTATGTATTCCGGGACGTTTTTTTGTTCATCAGCTGTTCGTCCCGGGAAGAATAGGAGGAAAAGAATATGGATTATTTAACAGGCGTACAGCCAAAGGAGACATTGGAAATCAGTGAATTGCTTAGTCAGGCAGAATCGGGTGCAACGGTAAAGGTAAATGGTGCGGTTCATACGATCCGTGATATGGGAACCGTCGCCTTCGTGATTCTGAGAAAAAGAGAAGGACTTCTTCAGTGTGTTTACGAAGAAGGGACTGCAGATTTTGACCTGAAGGATCTCAAAGAAGCGGCAACTGTAGAAGTGGTAGGAATTCTGGAACAGAACGAAAAAGCGCCAAACGGAATCGAGATCCGTATGGAGACACTTCGCATCTTGAGTGAACCTGTAGATGAGATGATGCCGCTTGCAATCTCCAAGTGGAAATTAAAGACTTCTCTGGAAGCAAAACTGAATTATCGTTCCATTTCCCTGAGAAATGTAAGAGAACGTGCAAAATTCCGGATTCAGGAAGGACTTACCAGAGCATTTCGGGATTTCCTGTACAGCCAGGGATTTACAGAAATCCATACTCCAAAGATCGGGGCAAAAGGAGCGGAAGGTGGAGCAAATATTTTTAAATTAGAATATTTCCACAGACCGGCTGTGCTGGCTCAGAGCCCACAGTTCTATAAGCAGATGATGGTAGGAGTGTTTGACAGAGTATTTGAGACCGGTCCGGTATTCCGTGCCGAGAAACATAATACGAAACGTCATTTGAACGAATATACCAGTCTTGACTTTGAGATGGGCTATATTGATGGATTTGAAGATATCATGGGAATGGAGACAGGATTTTTACAGTATGCAATGGAACTTCTGGAAAAAGACTATGCAAAAGAGCTGAAGATCCTTGGCGTTACTCTTCCGAAGGTAGATCAGATCCCGGCAGTCCCATTTAAAGAGATCAAAGAACTGGTAGCTGAAAAATATGATCATAAGATGAGAAATCCTTTTGATCTGGAACCGGAAGAAGAGATGCTGATCGGACGTTATGCGAAAGAAGAATGGGACAGTGATTTCGTATTTGTGACACATTATCCTTCCAAGAAGCGTCCGTTCTATGCAATGGATGATCCGAAGGATCCGAAATATACTCTGAGTTTTGACCTTCTGTTCCGCGGACTTGAAATTACGACAGGCGGACAGCGTATTCATGATTATAAGATGCTGACGGACAAGATCGCAGCAAGAGGCATGTCCGAGGAAGGTATGGAACAGTATCTGCAGACCTTTAAACATGGAATGCCGCCTCACGGAGGACTTGGAATTGGTCTGGAACGTCTGACGATGCAGCTGATCGGAGAAGATAACGTAAGAGAAACGACATTATTCCCAAGAGATTTAAGCAGACTGGAACCTTAATGAAGGAGGAATGAGAAGTGGCGAATAAAATATCAGATGAGACAATCGAATATGTAGGTATTCTTGCAAAACTGGAGCTTTCCGGACAGGAAAAGGAAGATGCCAAGGCAGATATGGAAAAAATGCTGGATTACATTGATACATTAAATGAACTGGACACCGATGGGATTGAGCCAATGTCTCATGTATTTCCAGTCAAGAATGTATTTCGTGAGGACGTTGTGGTAAATGGAGATGGAAGTGCTGATACGCTTGCCAATGCACCTCTGGAAAAAGACAATAGCTTTAAAGTACCGAAGACCATTGGATAGGAGGAAAAGGCAGAATGGATATTATGAGCTTAACAGCCGTAGAGCTGGGAAAGAAAATCAAAGCAAAAGAGATATCTGTAATGGATGCCGTGAAAGCCTCTATTGAACAGATCGAACGAGTAGAAAAAGATGTGCACAGCTTTGTGACGATTGATAAAGAGGGTGCAATGAAGCGTGCAGAAGAAGTGCAGAAGCTGATTGATGACGGAACTCTGACAGGACCTCTGGCAGGTGTTCCTGTGGCAATCAAAGATAATATGTGTACGAAAGATATGCTGACGACCTGCAGTTCTAAGATATTAGGAAATTTCAGACCGACATTTACGGCAGAGGCTGTTCTGAATCTGGAAAAAGCAGGAGCAGTGATTATCGGAAAGACGAACATGGATGAATTTGCCATGGGAAGTACTACAGAAACTTCTTATTTTGGAGCAACAAAGAATCCATGGAATCTGGAACATGTTCCAGGGGGATCTTCCGGCGGATCCTGCGCTGCAGTTGCAGCAGAGGAATGTCCGTATGCACTTGGGTCTGATACTGGAGGATCGATTCGTCAGCCAAGTTCCTTCTGTGGAGTGGTAGGAATCAAGCCGACATACGGAACGGTATCCCGTTATGGACTGGTCGCTTATGGCTCTTCTCTGGATCAGATCGGGCCGATCGCAAAGGATGTTACAGACTGTGCGACCATTCTGGAGACGATTGCATCTTACGACGCGAAAGACAGCACCTCCATTGCACGAGAAAAATATGATTTTGCCAGTGCACTGGTGGATGATGTCAAAGGGATGAAGATTGGAATTCCGAGAAGTTATTTTGGAGACGGACTGGATGCGGAAGTGAAGGAAAATATTCTGCATGCAGTAAAAGTATTGGAAGAAAAGGGTGCGATTGTCGAAGAGTTTGATCTGGATCTGGTGAAATATGCGATCCCGGCATATTATGTAATTGCATCTGCGGAAGCAAGTTCCAATCTGGCTCGTTTTGACGGTGTGAAATATGGCTATCGTACGGAGGAATATGAAGGCCTTCATAATATGTATAAAAAGACTCGTTCGGAAGGATTTGGGCCAGAGGTAAAACGCAGAATTATGCTGGGTTCCTTCGTACTGAGTTCCGGATACTATGATGCATATTATCTGAAAGCACTTCGTACCAAGGCATTAATTAAGAAAGAATTTGATCAGGCATTTGAAAAATATGATGTGATCGTTGCTCCGGCATCACCGACAACGGCGCCGGAGATCGGCAAGAGCCTTAGTGATCCAATCAAAATGTACCTTGGAGACATTTATACGATTTCCGTAAATCTTGCAGGACTTCCTGGAATTACGATCCCGGTTGGAAAGGATTCTAAAGGACTTCCAGTGGGAATGCAGCTGATTGGTAACTGCTTTGAGGAAAATAAGATCATCCGCGCAGCCTATACATTTGAGCAGACAAAAATGTATGAAAGACCAGAGATAGCAAAGGAGGCAAGATAATCATGGCAAAACAATATGAAACCGTTATCGGACTGGAAGTCCATGTGGAACTTGCAACCAAGACCAAGATTTTCTGTTCCTGCAGCACCGAATTCGGAGGTACGCCAAATACACATACCTGTCCGGTTTGTACCGGGATGCCGGGATCTTTACCGGTATTAAATAAGCAGGTCGTAGAATATGCGATGGCAATTGGGCTTGCAACAAATTGTGAGATTACAAGAGTATGTAAATTCGACCGAAAAAATTATTTCTATCCGGATAACCCGCAGAACTATCAGATCTCTCAGCTGTATCTTCCGATTGCGAGAAATGGTTATGTAGAGATCGAAGTCGGAAATACGAAAAAGAAAGTCCGGATCCATGAGATGCATATGGAAGAAGATGCAGGAAAATTGATCCATGATGAATGGGATGATACTTCTCTGGTAGATTATAATCGAAGTGGTGTGCCGCTGGTTGAGATCGTGTCTGAACCGGATATGCGTTCTGCGGATGAAGTCATTGCCTATCTGGAAAAACTGCGTACGATCATTCAGTATCTGGGAGCTTCGGACTGTAAATTACAGGAAGGATCTATGAGAGCAGATGTCAACTTATCTGTAAGAGAAGTGGGAACGGATGCTTTTGGAACCAGAACAGAGATGAAGAACCTGAACTCATTTAAGGCAATCGCCAGAGCCATCGAAGGAGAACGTGAGCGTCAGATCGAACTTCTGGAAGAGGGTAAGGCAGTCATTCAGGAGACCAGGAGATGGGATGACAATAAAGAATCATCGCATGCTATGCGTTCCAAAGAGGATGCGCAGGATTACCGTTACTTTCCGGAACCAGATCTTGTTCCAATCGTGATCGGTGATGAATGGATTGAAAAGATCCGTTCGAGACAGCCGGAATTCCGTGATGAAAAGCTGGAGCGTTATAAGAAAGAATTTGATATTCCACAGTATGATGCAGAGATCCTTACAGAATCGAAGCATATGGCAGATCTTTTTGAAAAGACAACTGCAATTTGTGGAAAACCGAAGAAAGTATCCAATTGGCTGATGGTAGAAACGATGCGTCTTCTGAAAGAGCATGGTATGGAGGCGGAAGATATCCGGTTCTCTCCGGAAAATCTTGCAAAGCTGATTGCACTTACAGAAGCTGGAACCATTAACAGTTCTGTAGCAAAGGAAGTCTTTGAACAAATCTTTGAGACAGATGTGGATCCGGATCAGTATGTAGAAGAGCATGGTCTTAAGACGGTCAATGATGAAGGGGCACTGGAAGAAGTGCTTATGAAGGTCATAGCGGATCATCCGCAGGCTGTGGCTGATTACAAAGGCGGAAAAGAAAAAGCACTGGGTGCGTTGGTAGGACAGACAATGAAGGCCATGAAGGGTAAGGCGAATCCAGGTATGGTGAATCAGAAATTAAGAGAGATGTTAAAAGATTAAGCTGCAAATGAAAAAAGAGATTCGTGCAGGAAAACGAATGGGATGACTGGACATGCAGTGGAAGATTATGATAAAATTTATAGATGTCAGGGATAGAATTTTATTCCTTACATCTTGAATGTATGTAAACCATAAATAAACATAGAAAGAAAAAAGGAGATGTCATATGGGAGGCTTTTTTGGTGTAGCATCGAAAGAAGATTGTGTACTGGAACTTTTTTATGGAGTGGATTATCACTCACATCTGGGAACCAGACGAGGAGGAATGGCTACGTACGGGGAAGGGGGATTTAACCGTGCGATTCATAATATTGAGAATTCACCGTTCCGTACAAAGTTTGACCGGGATGTCGGAGAAATGAAAGGAAATATCGGTATCGGATGTATTTCTGATTTTGAACCACAGCCACTTCTGATCCGCTCTAAGCTTGGTAGCTTTGCAATTACGACTGTCGGAAAGGTAAATAATTATGATGAATTGTTAGAGCAACTGTATGACAGTGCAAATTCCCATTTCCAGGAGATGACGAACGGGCAGATTAATATTACGGAGTTAATAGCGGCATTGATCTGCGAGAAAGATACGATTTTGGATGGAATCAAATATGTACAGGAGCTGGTAGATGGTTCTATGACGATGCTGGTGATGACAAGTGAAGGAATCTATGCGTCCAGAGACCGTTATGGAAGAACTCCTCTTGTGATTGGCCGTAAGGAGAATGCCTATTGTGTTTCTTTTGAAAGTCATGCGTATATTAATCTGGGTTACGTAGATTACAAGGAACTGGGTCCTGCTGAGATAGTATTTGTTACACCGGAAGGTGTTGAGACACTGAGTGGACCGCAGGAAGAGATGAAGATCTGTTCCTTCTTATGGGTATATTATGGATATCCGACTTCTTCCTATGAGGGAGTTAATGTAGAAGAGATGCGTTACAGATGCGGAAGTATGCTGGCAAAAAGAGATGGAGATTCCGTACATCCGGATATTGTTGCCGGAGTTCCGGATTCCGGAATTGCGCATGCGATTGGGTATGCGAATGAATCTGGAATTCCATATGCAAGACCATTTATTAAATATACACCGACCTGGCCGCGTTCCTTTATGCCGACCAACCAGAATCAGAGAAATCTGATTGCCCGCATGAAATTGATCCCGGTACATGCACTGATTGAAAATAAAAAATTACTTCTGATCGATGATTCTATTGTACGTGGAACACAGCTCCGGGAGACGACAGAATTCCTGTATCAGAGCGGTGCAAAGGAAGTTCATGTCCGTCCGGCATGTCCGCCATTATTATATGGATGTAAATATCTGAACTTTTCACGTTCGAAATCAGAGATGGAACTGATCGCCAGGCAGATGATTAAGAAGCGGGAAGGCGACGATGTATCAAAAGAAGTACTGGAGGAGTATTCTAATCCGTGCAGCTGCAAATATGCACAGATGATCGAAGACATCCGCAAGCAGCAGAACTTCACAACACTGAGATATCACAGACTGGATGATCTGCTGGCATCCATTGGAATCGAACCATGTAAAGTATGTACATACTGTTTCAATGGAAAAGAATAAATGACAATTAAAGTATCGTAATGGGACGCAAGAAACGGCAGAGAGAATTCTTTCTGCCGTTTCTTGCGTCTATTAATTTAGAATTATTTAATGATTCCATTTTTTTCATATGCTGTTATGCGTGATATAATAGAAATATATAATGATAAAATGCATTTTCGAAAGGAGCAGATGATGAGTGAATTTGTTACCCTGGAGGGTGTGAAAAAGATATACAGAATGGGTGAAGTGGAGATTATGGCGGCGGCCGGAATTGATTTTGAGATTCAGAAGGGGGAATTCGCCGTGGTGGTTGGTCCCAGTGGTGCCGGGAAGACGACGGCCCTGAATATTCTGGGAGGTATGGACACGGCAACGGAAGGTAAGGTATTGGTAGATGGCCGGGATATTGCGAAATTTTCCCAGAGACAGCTGACGGCCTACCGGAGAGATGATATTGGATTCGTTTTTCAGTTCTATAATCTGATTCCGAATCTGACCGCACTGGAAAATGTGGAGCTTGCGCTTCAGATCTGTAAGAATCCGATGGATGCAGGGCAGGTTCTGGAAGAGGTAGGACTTGGCGAACGTCTGAATAATTTTCCAGCCCAGCTGTCAGGAGGCGAACAGCAGAGAGTTTCTATTGCCAGGGCGCTGGCAAAGAACCCAAAGCTTTTATTGTGTGATGAGCCGACAGGAGCTCTGGATTATAATACGGGAAAATCCATTCTAAAGATTTTACAGGATACCTGCAGAGAGAAAGGGATGACGGTAATTCTGATCACACATAACTCAGCAATCGCACCTATGGCGGACCGGGTTATTAAGATTAAGAATGGAAGAGTTTCTCAGATTCTTAGAAATGAGCATCCGGTTTCGGTTGATTTGATTGAGTGGTAGGAACGAACTATGAAGAAAAAAGCAACACGCAAAGATTTCTTTATAGAAATTAGGAAGAGTCCGGGACGTTTTCTATCGATTTTTTTTATCGTCGCTCTTGGAGTGGCATTCTTTTCGGGAATCCGTTCGTCAGAACCATCCATGCGGATTACAGGAGATGCATATTTTGATGGAGATCAGCTGATGGATATCAAGGCTCTTAGTACTTTTGGAGTGACGGAAGATGACATCTGTGCAATGGAAGAGGTAGAAGGAGTGGCAGATGCGGAAGGTGCGTATAGTGCAGATTTTTTGTATACCATCGATGATGAGCAGTCCGTGCTTCATGTGATGTCACTGCAGGAACGGATGAATCAGATCTCGGTCAGTGAAGGACGGCTTCCAGAAAGAGTCGGGGAATGTCTGGCAGATGATGAGACAGATTACCAGATTGGAGATGTGATCACACCGGAGAGCGGTACGGACGCACTGGTAACGGATACGCTTAAGACGGATGAATTGAAAGTAGTAGGAAGAGGAAGCAGTCCGTGCTATATTTCTTATAACAGAGGAAGTACTACGATCGGGAGTGGTAATATCAGTGCGTTTCTGGTGGTGCCGGAAGAAACCTTTGATCTGGACGTCTATACAGAGGTTTATATACAGGTAGAAGGTGCCAAAGAACTACTTGCTTTCTCCGATGAATACGAAGACCGCATAGAAGAGGTCATGGAGAATATCGAGGCAATTACGGATGAACGGGCAGCAGTACGCAGACAGGAAATTGTGGATGCGGCAAATGAGGAGCTTGCGGATGCCAGACAGGAACTGGAGGACGGAAAAGCAGAATCCGAAGCAAAATTAAGTGATGCGGCCAAAGAACTGGAAGATGCCGAAAAACAGCTGAACGATGCAAAGCAGAAAATCAGTGATGGAAGAAAAAAGATCGCGGATGCAAAAGCTTCATTAGCTGCAAAGCAGCAGGAGCTCGATTCTGCAAGGACGCAATACCGGGCAGGTGTACAAAAACTTTCGGATGGGCGTGCGGCTTATGAAGAAGGACGGGCGCAATTCGAATCGGGAAAAGCACAGGCAGAATCCCGGATTCAGGAAGGAGAAACCAGACTGAAAGTGATGCGCCAGAGCTTGGATGCTGCATGGGTAGAATATGAGCAATTGCTTGTACAGATCCAGAATATGGAAGAGATGAAACCGGATTCTGAGAATCCGGAAGATCCGGAATATCTGGAATGGGAAACGAACTATCAGATGTTGACGGCTCAGGCAGAACAGACGAAAGAAGCTTTGGATGTGCAGGAACAGGTGTATGTAGGGCAGTCGGCAAGTCTCGAAGCGGCCAGACAGCAGCTGGCTCAGACACAGCAGATGCTGGAGAGCACAAAAGCACAGCTGGATGCAAGCGAGAGAGAACTCGCACAGGCGGATCAGCAGCTTGTGGAAGGACAGTCACAGATACAGTCCGGCTGGCAGGAAATTGAAAAAAGTGAGCAGGAGATTTTAGACGGAGAAGCTGAAATTGCGGCGAATGAAGTAAAGCTTGCGGATGCCAGAAAAGAATATGAAGAAGGGAAAAAAGAGGCAGAAGAAGAAATCGCAGACGGAGAACAGAAGATTTTGGATGCGGAAGAAGAAATTGCCAAAATTGAAACTCCAAAATGGTATGTCTATGACAGGAGTACTCTGGTGGAATATACTGGTATGGGAGACAACGCAGAGCGGCTAGGCGCGATCGGAAGAGTGTTTCCTGTGATTTTCTTTCTGGTTGCGGCGCTGATCAGTCTGACCAGTATGACTCGTATGGTGGAAGAACAGAGAATTTCTATCGGAACGATGAAAGCACTGGGGTATGATAAATCGGTGATTGCGGCGAAGTATCTGGGATACGCACTGCTTGCAACGATAGGAGGAAGTGTTTTTGGAGTACTGGTTGGTGAGAAATTGCTGCCATTTATCATTATTTATGCTTATGAGATCCTTTACAGGCATATCCCGAAGATTTTGGTGCCTTATAACTGGACGTATGCGGCAATGGCTTCTTTTGCGGCTGTTGCATGTACGACAATCGCAACATTATTTGCATGTTACCGGGAGCTTGGGTCCCAACCCGCGGTATTGATGCGTCCTCCGACACCAAAGAATGGAAAGCGAGTATTTCTGGAGCGGATCAGATTCATCTGGGGACACTTGAATTTTACCTGGAAATCAACGGTACGCAATCTGGTACGTTATAAGAAGCGGTTTTTTATGACGATATTCGGGATTAGTGGATGTATGGCACTGATGCTGGTTGGATTTGGTCTGAGAGATTCGATCTATGAGATTGCAGAGCTTCAATATGCAGATATCCAGGTGTATGATGGAAGTATCTATCTGCAGGAGAATCTGACGGAAGATGAAAAAGAGAATCTGCAGCAGTATCTGAATCAGGATGATGATCTGGAACGCTTCATGGATGCAGATATGAAGAAGATCACCCTTGTGAGTGGAAAAAAAGAGAGGGTCGCATATCAGTGCGTCTTAAGTTCCAGTGAAGATGCAGAGGATTATGTGCATTTCCGTGACCGTAAGACAAAAAAAGTATATCATCTGTCGGATGATGGGGTGATCATCAGTGAAAAGACTGCGAAACTTCTGGATGCAGAAGTCGGAGATATCATCTGTATCAAAGATGAGGAAAAAGGAAATAAAGAGATAAAGATTGAGCACATCTGTGAAAATTATATGAGTCATTACATATATATGACGCCAAAATATTATGAGAAAGTATATGGAGAGAAACCGGAATATAACAGCATACTTTTTGCGATGGATGATTCTTATTCGAAAGAAGATATGGAAAAAGCAGGACAGGATATCCTGGCGCGTGAGGAAGTTTTAAGTGTGAGTTATATGCATGATATTGAAAAGCAGCTGGATGATATGCTCGGAAGCCTGAATCTGGTCATTGTAGTATTGATTATCTCTGCCGGGATGCTTGCATTTGTGGTGCTGTATAACCTGAATACCATTAACATTGCAGAAAGAAAGAGGGAACTTGCTACGTTACGAGTGCTTGGATTTTACAATCCGGAGGTTGCGGGATATGTATACCGGGAAAATATTTTATTGATCTTGATCGGTGCAGTTGTCGGGGTAGGGCTTGGAAGAGTTCTGCATCTGTTCATTGTTCAGACAGTGGAAGTGGATGCGGCAATGTTCGGGCGGAATATCAATTTTCCAAGCTACATATACAGTTTAGTGTTTACTCTGGCATTTTCCATGATCGTAAATGGAATTATGTATTTCAAGATCAAAAAGATAGATATGGTGGAGTCACTCAAGAGTATTGAATAGTGCCATCCCTGAGATTATATTTCATAAAAATTTTATAATTTTAACAAATTTGTTAGCACTCTTTTTGAAAGAGTGCTAATTTCCTATTGACTTTTATTTTTTTCGGTATTATCATATCTTTTGAACAAAACGAAGACTTTAATGCAAATAAGAAATATAAGAAACAGGAGTGGTAAAAATGGAAGCAAAAAAAGGTAGTTTGTCAATCAGCAGTGAGAACATATTTCCGATCATAAAAAAATGGGTGTATTCTGATCATGATATTTTCGCACGTGAGCTGGTTTCGAATGGATGTGATGCGATCACAAAATTAAAGAAACTGGATATGATGGGTGAGTATCAGCTCCCGGATGGCTATAAACCGGCGATTCAGATTGAAGTAAATCCAGAAGAGAAAACTCTGAAGTTTACAGATAATGGACTTGGTATGACGGCAGATGAAGTAGAAGAGTACATTACACAGATCGCTTTCTCCGGTGCGACAGAGTTTTTGGAAAAATATAAGGATAAGACTACAGAGGATGATATGATCGGTCACTTTGGTCTTGGATTCTATTCCGCATTCATGGTTGCAGATGAAGTTCACATCGATACTCTTTCTTATAAAGAGGGTGCAACACCGGTACACTGGGTAAGTAATGGTGGTACTGAATATGAGATGGAAGAAGGCAATAAAGAGACGGTAGGTTCTACCATGACACTGTTCTTGAATGATGACAGTCTGGAATTTGCGAATGAATATCGTATGAGAGAAGTCATCGAAAAATACTGTTCTTTCATGCCTGTAGAAATTTTCTTAAGCAAAGCAAATGCAGAGCCTGAGTATGAGACCATCGATGAGGCGGATTTAAAAGAGGATGATGTTGTAGTAGAGCATATCCACGAAGATGCTAAGATGGAAGAACAGGAAAATGAAAACGGCGAAAAAGAAATGGTAGAGGTATCACCTGCCAAAGAGAAAGTTAAGATTGAAAAACGTCCGGTTTCATTAAGTGATATCCATCCGTTATGGACGAAACATCCAAATGAATGTTCAGATGAAGATTATCTGGAATTCTACAGAAAAGTATTTATGGATTACAAAGAACCATTGTTCTGGATCCATCTGAACATGGATTATCCATTTAACCTAAAGGGTATCTTATATTTCCCAAGAATCAATACGGAGTATGATTCTATTGAAGGAACGATTAAGTTATATAATAACCAGGTATTTATTGCAGATAACATTAAAGAAGTAATTCCTGAATATCTGATGGTATTAAAAGGAGTTATTGATTGCCCGGATCTTCCGCTGAATGTATCCAGAAGTGCGCTGCAGAATGACGGATTTGTAAATAAGATCTCTGAATACATTTCCAAGAAAGTGGCAGATAAGCTTTCCGGTATGTGCAAGACAAAGAGAGAAGATTATGAGAAATACTGGGACAGCATTAGTCCGTTTATTAAGTTTGGCTGTTTAAAAGATGAGAAATTCTGTGATAAGATGAAAGATGCTGTATTGTTCAAGAATCTGGAACATAAATATCTGACTTTAAAAGACTGCATTGAAGAAAATGGTGGAGAATTTATTGATCCAAATGCGAAAAAGGATGAAGACACTACGGGTGAAAATGCTGATGAGAATCAGGAAGAGAAAAAGACAACCATCTATTATGTAACAGATGAAGTTCAGCAGAGCCAGTATATCAATATGTTCAAGAAACAGGGACAGGATGCAGTGATTCTGGGACATAATATTGATTCTCCATTTATCACTCAGCTGGAGCAGCGTTATCCAAACATTGCATTCCAGAGAATTGATGCTGATGTGACAGAACATGTAAAAGAAGAGGTTGCAGAAGAAGAAAAGGAAGATTTCCAGAAGACATCAGAAAGCCTGATCGAGATCTTCCGTAAAGAGTTAGGCAATGAGAAACTGGATGTAAAGATCGAAAAATTAAAAGATGACAGTGTTGCATCTATGATGACTTTATCTGAACAGAATCGCCGTATGCAGGAAATGATGAAGATGTATGGAATGAGCGGAATGGATATGGGAATGGACAGTACCTTGATCCTGAATGCAAATCATCCACTGGTAAAATATGTAGTAGAGCATAAGGACAGCGAGAATACAGGCATCATCTGTAAACAGCTCTACGATCTGGCAATGCTGGCTCATAAACCGCTGAATCCAGATGAAATGACAGCATTCGTAAAGAGAAGCAATGATATTATGATGTTACTTACAAAATAATAAGTGAGTAATTTATATATGAAAAATATGGAAATGAGTATGAGAAGTTGATTGAAAACCGGTTCTCATACTCATTTTTTTGTTGCCATGTATGCGATAAAAATCCAGTGGACCTTTTTCGTTTTATGGTACATAATAACATAGTTATTCGATACGCAGCGGTTTGAGAAAGTCTCCGATATAAGTATCCCATTCCCGTTCAAGGGTTTTGTCAAGGGTAAAGGTTCGTACGGATGTCCCGGTGATGCATTGCAGGGTGCTGCCGTCGTAGTGAAAATTAAGATATAGTCCCTGAATATCCTCCGGATGGTAACCTGAGATTCCTTTTCTGGCGAGAAATCCAGGAACGGAAGCTGGTGGAAGGGATAGCACAATCTTAAAATTCAGCGGAGTTCGTTTTCCGCGGATGATGTTGTAACAGAATTCCCGGACATTCTTCCAGAGAGAATAGGTAGATTTTGGTGGTTCATCAAAAAAATCACTTTGCAGAAAACCATCAATGGAAAATTTGTTAAATGTAGTAATCTCGCCTTCAATAAATAGAAATTGATCGAAGGTTTCTTTTAAAAGAAGATGAGACATGCAGTTTTTGGCAGAAAGTGTATATACATTCATAGAAATAACTCCTTTTTTTCAGTCCCGCACTGCGTGCTAAGACTGCTTATGTGGGTAGGGTACGAGTGTACATCTCGCACTGTAATAGTTCAGCCTGCGTCATTCGCAAAACGCATTTCAATTACGATTATCGCTGAACTGGTGGTTACAGTATAACATATATTTGACTTTTACTGGGGAAAACAGTACAATAATTTTATATGTGCAGATGAGGAGAGAAGTCGGGTACTGTGAATGATAAAATCGAGAAGAAGATAGAAAAAATAGAAGAGAAGGATAATGTACTTCGTGGTGCGGTTGTGGCTGTGATTGTCCTTTTGATGATTGGCTTTCTGGTGGTTGTTGTCCGGATGATGAATCCGAGAGTAGATATCAAGCAAGGAACAGCGATTCTGAAACAGATGGATCAAACGGATGTGGCGAAGGTTGAGAAGAAGATTCAGAAACTGGAAGAGGATGAACGGGAGGCGGATGAGGAATGGAAAAACCGTCCGGCAAAAGAGAAATTCGCAAATGCTTTTGTGATTGGGGATTCAATTACACAGGGATTGTATGAATATGGAGTTCTGGATCAGGCAAATGTAATGGCGGATCGAGGTACAGAAGTGTCTGAAGTGAGCAGTGAGAAGATTCAAGAACATATTGCAAAGGCCAAGGAATTGAAGCCTCAGGCATTGTTTCTTGCTTATGGTATGAATGATGTGGAGGCAGTGCGCGGAGATGCGGATGCGTTTATAAAGGCATATCGGCCTATTATTGAAGATTTGAAAAAAACTCTTCCAGATACGAAGATTTATATCAATAGTATTCTTCCGGCAGCGGAGTCGGTGATCAGTCAAAATGAGTGGTATGGTAATATTCCGGAATTTAACCAGAAGCTGGAAGAATTGTGTGAAGAAGAAAGAGTCACATTTATTGATAATACCAGCCTTGTGAAAGATGAATATTATGCAGACGACGGTATTCATATGGCTCCGGATTACTATACGGGGTGGGTGGATCATATGGCGGAGGTCGCAGAATTGTAATGAAAAAGAGAAAATTTGATTTGATCAATATTTTAAAATATGCAATGGTAGTTGTATTTATTGCTTATATTGCATTGCTTGTTTCGCAAGAGAACACGGATGATGTGCCTGTAAAAACAATCAGTCAGAATATGCTTAAGGTGACGAATACAGATGGGATGTCTCAGGGAACGACACAGGATTTGAAAAAATATTATGGATTGAATGCCAATGATTATGATGGAGTGATGTTGTATATTCCGGATGATGTTATGAGTGTGAATGAGATCCTGGTAGTGAAGCTTAAGAATCAGGAACAGGCCAATGAAGTAGAGCAAGCAGTAAAAAAGCGTCTGAAAACACAAAAAAGTAGTTTTGAAGGATATGGAGTGAATCAGACAAAATTGTTAAATTCTGCGATAACGGAAACCAAAGGAAATTATGTCATGATGGTCATTTCAGAAGATGCGGAAAAGATCTTCGAAGCATTTAAAAACAGTATATAGAAGGAAATAAATGACATGGTATTTAGTAGTATTGTATTTTTATTTACATTTTTGCCGATTGTTTTGATTTTGTATTATATCATACCAGGCAGGGGAAAAAATATTGTACTCCTGTTGGGAAGTCTGTTGTTCTATGCGTGGGGAGAACCGGTGTATATTTTCCTGATGATTTTTTCTATTTTCTTTAATTATATCAGTGGTCTGGATATTGCGAGAAATCTGAAAAATCGAAGGGCGGCAAAGAGAAGCCTTGTATTTAACATTGTTGTTAATCTGGCTGTTTTAGGATTTTTTAAATATGAAGGATTTGTTCTGGATTCTCTGAATTCGGTGCTCCCAGTAAAGATTTCTTATCATGAACTACCTTTGCCGATCGGCATTTCGTTTTATACGTTTCAGATATTGTCCTATATTATAGACGTTTACCGGAAAAATGTAAAGGTACAGAATAATTTTTTGGATTTTGCGCTATATGTATCCATGTTTCCTCAGTTGATCGCAGGACCGATTGTCAAGTATGCAGATATTGAAAAACAGCTTCATTTTAGAAGGGAATCATGGAGTAAATTTGGAGACGGAGCCATGTCCTTTATCCGGGGACTTGCTAAGAAGGTGTTGCTTGCCAATACGATCGGCATGGTCTTTACAGAGGTGTCTTCCATGGCATCCGGAGAAGTATCGGTGCTGACAGCATGGCTTGGATGTGCGGCTTATACTTTCCAGATTTATTTTGATTTCAGCGGATATTCGGATATGGCAGTAGGTCTGGGAAAGATGTTTGGATTTGAATTTCCAAGAAACTTCAATTATCCATATATTTCAAAAAGTATTACAGAGTTCTGGCGAAGATGGCATATATCACTGAGCACCTGGTTTAGAGAATATGTGTATATTCCGCTGGGCGGCAATCGTGTATCTACCTGGAAGCATATCAGAAATCTTCTGGTTGTCTGGCTGCTGACGGGACTGTGGCATGGAGCTGCATGGAATTTTGTGGCATGGGGGATATATTATGGAATCATTCTGATCGTAGAAAAATATCTTCTGACACCGGTATTAGAGAAAATGCCTGGAATCATCAGACGAATTTACAGTCTGTTAATTATTATGATTGGCTGGGTGTTGTTCTTTAGCCCGTCATTGGGAAGCGCATTAAAATATGTTGGAACTATGTTTGGAGCAGGAGCACATGGAATTGTAGACCGCGAAGGAATCTATCTTCTGATGACGAATCTGGCATTGTGGATTATTCTAATTCTGGGATCGACGCCGGGCGTACATAAAAGATATGAGAAATTTATCGGAAGAAAGGGACAGAAGAAAATTGCTGCAAATTGTGTAGTATATGCAGTTATATTTATTCTTTGCATTGCATATCTGGTGACGGAGACTTATAATCCGTTCCTGTATTTTCGATTTTAGGAGACATTATGAAACAGTCAAAAAGTACTAAGAGAAAACTGGATAGAAAAAAAACAATGGCAATGCTTTTTCTGGTTATGTTAGGAGTTATCTGCCTGGTAAATCTGTTTTCCAAAGATAAGGAATATTCCGAAAAAGAGAACCGTATGCTGCAGCAGAAACCGGAAATTTCGTTGTATGGAATTGAGAGTGGCCGATGGATGAAAGAATATGAGTCTTATCGGTCGGATCAGTTTGTGGGTCGTAATTTCTGGGTATCGCTTAAAACAAAAGTGGATCTGCTGGCGGGAAAACGAGAATCTAACGGCGTTTTTAAAGGAAAAGACTCCTATCTTCTGGAAGATATTAAAGAACCGGATCAAGAGCAGTTAAGTCAGAATCTGGAAGCTATTAAAGAATTTGAATCTGGTTATCAGAATGTTCCGTTCTATGTGATGCTGGTTCCGAATGCGGCGAATGTTCTGTCAGATAAACTGCCACAATTTGCGGTTGTTGAAGATCAGAAGCAGATATTTGATGATATTCAGAATGAGTTGGATGAATATATTCACTGGGTGGACGTCAGTCAGATCTTAAAAAAGCATAAGTCAGAAGTGATTTATTATCATACAGATCACCATTGGACTACGTTGGGAGCTTATTATGCGTTTCAGGAGCTGGCAGCTTCGATGGAATTGGATATATCAAAGATATCAACCATGAAACCATACGCAGTGACAAATGATTTTAATGGAACGCTTTCTGCAACCAGTGGATATGAGACTGGTTATGAAGAACCGATCTATATCTATGCATCAGAACAGACAGAAGATATGCCAGAGGTGGTCGTAAATTACGTAAATGAAAAAAAGAAGACGGCTACTTTGTATGATACTTCTAAATTAGAAGAAAAGGATAAATATGCGGTATTTCTTGGCGGGAATTATCCGCTGATCGATATTCGTACAACGGCAGATACAACAGATAGACTTTTACTTATAAAGGATTCTTATGCAAACTGTATGATTCCTTTTCTGACTCCTTATTTTAGAGAAATTGTTGTCGTTGATCCACGTTATTATTATGGAGATATCAAAGAACTTATGGAAGAGAATGATTTTACAAGTGTCCTTTTTTTGTATAATGGAAATACATTTGTAGAAGATAATAGCATCAGCGGGGTATTACAGAATGATAAGACTGAATAAATATCTGAGTGATGCGGGTGTCTGTTCCAGAAGAGAAGCAGACAGGATGATCGAAAGTGGAAAAGTGACAGTAGATGGTAAAGTGGCTGTACCTGGAATGAAAGTGGAGTCTGGACAAGAAGTTAGAATCGGAAAAAAAGTAATAGAAAACAGTGAGAAAAAGACGGTCCTGGCGGTGTATAAACCTGCCGGGATTGTTTGTACAGAAGATAAAAGAGAAAAGAAGAATATTATACAGTATCTGAATTATCCAGTCAGGATTACCTATGCCGGACGGCTGGATAAGGATTCAGAAGGTCTTCTGATTATGACAAACGATGGAGATCTGATTAATGGAATGATGCGTGCAAGATATGGACATGAGAAGGAGTATAAGGTTACAGTAGATCATCCGGTTACGGATGAATTTCTGAAGCATATGGCGAAAGGAGTCCGGATCAT
Organism: Dorea sp.; assembly: GCA_022769185.1. Classification (GTDB taxonomy): domain Bacteria; phylum Bacillota; class Clostridia; order Lachnospirales; family Lachnospiraceae; genus Dorea_A. The sequence continues at coordinate 32,245 of JALEKG010000117.1, forward strand.
TGACCAGGAAAAGAATCTGGATGCGGTTACCAGGCCTTGTAGAGTCAGTAAGGTTGGAAAATATACATTTTCCATTGTGTTAACACAGGGACTGAATCGTCAGATCCGAAGAATGTGTGATGCATTGGGATATCGGGTTAAAAAGTTGAAAAGGATCCGGATCATGAATGTTGAACTTGGTGAAATGAAGCCTGGAGAGATCAGAAAATTAACGAAACAGGAGTTGGAAGAATTATATGAACGAGTTGAAAAAAGCCAGAATGCAGGAACTGGTAGAACTGCTGAATAAAGCGGGGCGTGCTTACTATCAGGACGCAGAAGAGATTATGAGTAATTACGAGTATGACCAGTTGTATGAGGAACTGCAGGAACTGGAACAAGAACTTGGAATTACGCTCTCAAACAGTCCGACAGTCAATGTTGGATATGAAGTTGTCAGTGAGCTTCCGAAAGAGCGGCATGAGAGTCCGATGCTTTCGCTGGATAAAACAAAAGATGTAGAAGAACTGAAAAAATTTGTGGGAAATCAGAAAGCATTGATGTCATGGAAGATGGATGGTCTTACGATCGTTCTGACTTACCGGGATGGAAAGCTCTATAAAGCGGTTACAAGGGGAAATGGAGAAGTTGGTGAGGTAATCACCAACAACGCAAGAGTGTTTAAAAATATTCCGCTTCAGATAGCATATCAGGGAGAATTGATCCTGCGTGGTGAGGCTGTGATTGGATACCGGGATTTTGAAAAAATCAATGAAGAAATAGAAGATGTGGATGCCAGATACAAGAACCCACGGAATCTGTGCAGTGGATCCGTCCGACAGCTTAATAATGAGATTACAGCCAAAAGGAATGTAAAATTTTATGCTTTTACGCTGGTTCAGGCAGACGATGTAGATTTTCACAATTCCAGAGCCTGCCAGATGAACTGGCTTCGGGAACAGGGATTTGAAGTGGTAGAGTTTCATGAAGTGACGAAAGATACGGTAGAAGAGGAAGTTATTAAATTTTCAATAAAAATTGAGAAAAACGATTTTCCATCCGACGGACTTGTGTTAGTATATGATGATATAGCGTACGGCCGGTCACTCGGACGGACATCCAAATTCCCGAGAGATTCCTATGCCTTTAAATGGGCAGATGAAACTCGTGAGACCAAACTTCTTGAGATTGAATGGAGCCCTTCAAGAACCGGCCTGATTAATCCGGTCGCTATATTTGAGCCGGTAGAGCTGGAAGGAACAACAGTTAGCCGCGCGAGCGTTCACAATATCAGCATTATGGAAGAGCTGGAACTTGGAACCGGGGATACGATAGAAGTCTATAAGGCTAATATGATCATCCCGCAGATTGCAAGGAATCTTACCAGAAGTGGAGTGAAAGATATTCCAAAGAGATGTCCGGTCTGTCAGGGACCGACGGAAATCAGGCAGATCAGCAATGCAAAAGCGCTATATTGCATGAATCCCGAATGCCAGGCAAAGCATGTGAAGTCATTTGCATTATTTGTAAGCAGGGATGCACTGAATATCGAGGGATTGTCAGAGGCAACACTGGAAAAATTTATTTCCAAAGGATATATCAGGACATATGCAGATATTTTTTATTTGGAACGATATAAAGATGAGATTCAGGCGATGGAAGGTTTTGGTGAGAAATCGTTCCGTAATTTGTTAGAAAGTATTGAGAAGGCAAGAATAACGACGTTACCAAGAGTTATCTACGCGTTGGGAATCGCGAATATCGGACTTGCGAATGCAAAGGTAATATGTAAAGAATTTCAGTATAATATTGAGGATATGTTGCGTGCAACGGAAGAAGAGTTGAGTGAAATTCCGGGAATCGGTGGAGTGATTGCCAAGGCGTTTGTCAGCTACTTTGCGGATGAAGTTCATGTTGAAAGATTCCGGGAGCTTCTTTCGGAGCTGGTGATTCCGAAAGAAGAGGGAGAGAAAAAGAAACAGATATTTGCGGGTGTGAATTTTGTGATCACAGGAAGTGTGGAATATTTCGCCAATCGCGGCGAGGTGAAGGAACTGATCGAGAGTCTTGGTGGTAAAGTCACTGGTTCCGTTACATCTAAGACCAACTATCTGATTAATAATGATGTGACATCTACATCTTCTAAGAATAAAAAGGCAAATGAGCTTGGAATACCGATTATATCGGAGAAGACATTCCTTACGATGATAGAACAAGGAGAAAAGCAGTAACTGAGAGAAAAGGAGAGAATCATGTCGGAACAGGATAACAGAAATGATCAGGAAATCGAAAAAGTAGAAAATGTGCAGGGTCATGTAGAAGATAAAAAGCATGATGATGATGACGAATATGAAAAAGTGTGTTTCATCTGCCGGCGTCCGGAAAGTGTTGCGGGTAAGATGATTGATCTGCCAAATCATATTTCTGTATGTAATGACTGTATGCAGAAGAGTTTTGATGCTATGACGAACGGACAGATTGATTATAGTCAGCTAATGAATATACCAGGTGTCCAGATCTTCAATATGGCAGATATGGAGCAGAATGTGCCAAAGAAGCAGAAGATAAAAAAGAAAAAAGAGGGTGAAGAGAGAAAACCTCTCGTTGATATCAGACATCTTCCGGCACCGCATAAGATTAAGGCAAAACTGGATGAATATGTGGTTGGACAGGAATATGCCAAGAAAGCAATGTCTGTAGCGGTATATAACCATTATAAGCGGGTGGCTACTGATACAATGGATGATATTGAGATTGAAAAATCCAATATGCTGATGATCGGACCTACCGGTTCTGGTAAAACATATCTGGTAAAGACGCTTGCAAAACTTCTGGATGTCCCGCTGGCAATTACAGATGCCACATCTCTTACAGAAGCAGGATATATCGGAGATGATATCGAAAGCGTTGTATCAAAACTTCTTGCGGCAGCAGACAATGATGTGGAGAAGGCAGAGCAGGGAATCATCTTTATTGATGAGATAGATAAGATCGCAAAGAAGAAAAATTCGAGCCAGAGAGATGTCAGTGGTGAATCTGTGCAGCAGGGAATGCTGAAGCTTTTGGAAGGAAGTGATGTAGAAGTTCCTGTAGGCGCAAACAGCAAGAATGCGATGGTGCCACTCACGACAGTGAATACGAAGAATATCCTGTTTATTTGTGGCGGAGCATTCCCGGATCTTGAGGGAATTATTAAAGAGCGTCTGACGAAGCAGTCTATGATTGGATTTGGTGCAGATCTGAAGGATAAATACGACCATGATAAGAATATCCTGGCAAAGGTGACAACGGAAGACCTGAGGACTTTTGGAATGATTCCGGAATTCCTGGGACGTCTGCCAATCGTATTTACACTGCAGGGAATGAATGAAGAGATGTTGATCAAGATTCTGAAGGAACCGAAGAATGCAATCTTGAAACAGTATCAGAAATTGCTTGCGCTTGATGAGGTGAAGTTAGAATTTGATGATGGTGCACTGAAGGCAATTGCAAAGAAGGCAATGGAGAAAGATACTGGCGCGAGAGCACTTCGTGCAATTATCGAAGAATTTATGCTTGATATTATGTATGAGATCCCGAAGGATGACAGCATTGGTCAGGTTGTTATTACCAGAGAATACATAGAAGGAACCGGAGGACCGGTGATCATGCTGCGGGGACAGGAGGTTCCGAGAATCCAGTAACTATGTATCAACAGCGAAAATGGATAAAAGTGATTGTGTGCATCTATAGAAAAGAGAATATATGAAATAAGATTCCTCATATACTTTATCAAAAAAGGTATATGAGGAATTGTTTTATGGATGGACTTTCCTGTAATGAAAAAATTATGTCTCAGGAATTCTGGGATTTCATCATACCGTTATATAGGGATGAAGAATTAGAAGCAGTGCTTCCAGAGAGAATCTGTATCCAGGAGATGGATTTTGGTTATAAGTCAGTATATGTTGACAGTCAGATTCTGGAACCGCTTACGATTGAAAGATATTGGTACAACTCTATTCCACAGTGTTATGTCCCACTGGATACAAATGCGCTTACTGCAGCCGGTATTACTCCGCTTCATAATTATCCGACGTTTCAGCTTATGGGAGAAGGAATTATGATCGGATTTCTGGATACCGGAATTGATTACCGTAATTCTATCTTTCGAAATCTGGACGGAAGTACAAGGATTGCCGGAATCTGGGATCAAACGATCCAGGAGGGTGCACCTCCAAGGGAACTGGATTATGGGAGCGAATATACGGAAGGAATGATTAATGAAGCACTTCGATCAGAACATCCAATGGAAATAGTCCCAAGTCTGGATGAAAATGGACATGGCACCTATGTTGCCAGTGTGGCGGCAGGGGGAGCAAGCGTGGAAAATCAATTTATCGGTGCGGCACCGGAAGCAACGATTGCAGTGGTCAAATTAAAACAGGCAAAGGATTATTTGAAAGAATTTTATGCGATTTCTGAGAATGCGTTGTGCTTTCAGGAAAATGATATTATGCTCGGATTGAAATATTTGAATATGATAGCATTAGAAAGAAGGATGCCACTGGTAATCTGTATAGCGCTTGGAACGAATTTCGGAGGGCATAATGGAACATCATTGTTATCTACGATTCTGGATCGATATTCCACGGTGTTAAATCGATGTGCAGTGATTGGAACTGGTAATGAAGCGGCCCTTAGACATCACTATTATCATATGTTTCGTGATATTCAGGATCGTGCGTCTGTGGAAATTCGTGTGGGAAAAGATGTGGAAGGTTTTGTGGCGGAACTCTGGAGCACCATTCCGAATGTGGTAACGGTCTCTGTGATGTCTCCGTCCGGAGAAAGGACAGGAAATATTCCACTTCGTCTTGGGTATCGTTTTCAGTATCTGTTTTCTTTTGAGAGAACAACTGTTACAGTGGAATATCGGCTGTTACAGGAGAATAATGATTCACAGCTCGTGTTCATGCATTTTAAAAATGCCGTTCCAGGAATCTGGAAAATTGAGGTCATGCCGGCATTTGGATCAGAAGGTGATTTCCATATCTGGCTGCCGATACAGGGGTTTCTGGAAGGGGAAATATATTTTCTGGAGTCAAATCCTGATCATACAATGACGGAGCCAGGAAGTAGCAGAATGGCTATGACAGTGGCGTATTATAACAGCATTGAGAATGGAGTTGATATTAATTCGGGCAGGGGTTATACTAGAGATGGATTAATAAAACCAGATTTCGCAGCGCCAGGAGTAGATATCATGGGTGCCCGGACAGATGGACGATTCGCAGAAAGAACCGGTTCCAGTGGTGCAACTGCAATTGCCGCAGGAGGTGCGGCTTTAATGATGGAATGGATAGTCATTCAGCCGGGGACAAGGGGAGTCAGTGCCAGCCAGGTGAGAAATATGATCGTAATAGGCGCACAAGGGCGGCCACAGGCAGAATATCCAAATAATGAGTGGGGGTACGGAACGATGAATCTGTACCGTTCTCTGGATATACTCAGGCAGCTGTGAGAATGAAGAACAAGGAGAGGATAGATATGGCAGATTTTTTTGAAGGATTAGGAAAGAGATTATCTGATGCAGCAGCTGATATTGGGAAAAAGACGGGAGATACCCTGGAAATTCAGAAGATAAAAAGTGATATCCGGTCACTGAAACGTGCAAATGAAAGAGACTTGATCGATATCGGACGTATGGTTTATGAAAAATTTCAGGATGGAGAAGTATCCGATATGGATTATGTGACTCTTTGTGAAGAGATAGAAAAAAGAGATGAAGAAATTGAAAAACAGGAAGAACTTATCGTTAAGATTCAGGGAGAAATGTAAATGCATCATATGGGGATGCTGAAAATGGCAGCAGTATTGTTCGGTACAGATATGGCTATGAAGCAGTATGCGGAAGAAAACATAGAATCCGGACAGGAAAAAACGATTGGTGATACAAAAATTGTATTGAGAAAAGTATATAATAAAGGATTCATGCTGAATCTAATGGATAACAGACCAGAACTAGTGAGAAAGATTACCCTGGTGACAGGTCTGGGGCTTCTGGCAGAGGATGTGTGGATGTATTCTGAAAAAGGAAACAGTCTGGAAAAGGCAGGTATGGTACTTACAAGTGCGGGAGCTGCCAGTAATATCTTTGACAGGCTGGTACGGGGAAAGGTGATTGATTATATCGGTTTCCGTTCTAAGAAAGCATTTCTCGCAAAAATTACAGCGAATCTGGGCGATTTATATATAGCAGCAGGAATGATTCTGACAGCGGCGGGAAGGATTTCCCACAGAAAATAAAATGAAAAAGAGCTATTATAGAATGCAGAAGTAACACTCTGCTATATCTATAATAGCTCTTTTACGTTGCCGTGCATGTGAGAAAAAGGTCCGGCGGCTTCTATGAGCTTTGTAAAAGGACAATAAAAAAGCGGGTGATGGGAATCGAACCCACGTATCCAGCTTGGAAGGCTGGTGTTCTACCATTGAACTACACCCGCATAAGTGATCGGGGTGACAGGATTCGAACCTGCGACCTCCTGGTCCCAAACCAGGCGCTCTAGCCAAGCTGAGCCACACCCCGATATTTTGTTTTTATTGTTTGTCCCGTGAACGAATTTTATAATATCATCTTTTGAATAAAATATCAACCCCTAATTTAAAAAAAATAAAAAATTGTTAAAATTATGCCAGAGAAGAAAACTTTAGAAAAGCTTAAGTTGTCTCTCTAAGTGTCTTGTTGTATAATAAACAACGTAAATTTTCCAATGAAAATGATTTTAAGAGGATGAGTATAGATGGAACCAATGAAGAAAAAGAGCTTTGCAAAACGCAGACGCAGACGACAGGTTCACAGACAATTAGTGATTTTAGGCATGATTGCTCTTGGAATTCTGATTGCGGCGATTGGTTATAAGTTTCTTAGAGAAAATCAGGAAAAGGAAGCAAAAGAAGCGGTCAGAATTGAGCAAGAAAAACAGGAAACGCTGAAAAAACAGGCGGCAAGCCAGAATAAGGAGAACCAGGAAACAGAAGAGCAGAGATTGGAGCGTGTTCGTACGCAGGCAAAAGAAAGGGGGTATCCGGCAGGGGTAATTGAACTGCTGGATAAGAATCCTGAAACAGTGGATTTTGTAGAAGATTATGAGGAAAAGAAAAACGAACCTTATGCAGAGACGATTGGCGATCAACTAAAAGAAGGAGAGATACCTTTGCTGCTTCAGTGGGATGAAAGATGGGGATATGCACCTTACGGGACAAGTATTGTGGCAGTCAGTGGGTGTGGGCCGACCTGCATGGCAATGGTGGCATCAGGACTGAATCAGGATCCTTCCATTACACCGGATAAAGTGGCTGCATATGGAACGGAACATGGATATGTGGATGAAGATAATAATACGTACTGGGCGTTTATGAAAGAGGCAGGTAAAAATTGGAATCTATCCTGTTATGAGGGAAATCTGACAGAAGAACAGGTAAGTAGGGAGCTTGTGGCAGGACATCCGATCATCTGCAGTGTGGGGCCGGGTGATTTTACAAAGATCGGTCATTTTATTGTATTGACCGGATACGAAAACGGCAGTGTCACTGTAAATGATCCGTTTAGTCAGGAGAACAGTGATAAGTCCTGGAAATTCACTCAGATCCAGGATCAGATAAAAGCAATGTGGGTATATTCTAAGAAGTAAGAGGAACAGATATGATAATAAAATATGATTTTACAACTGTAATGGAACGTCATGGAATGGATTCCATCGCCGTTGACGGACTTGGGAAAAATCCTGGATTTACTCCAGATCCACCGAAAGAAGGATTTGATATAATTCCAATGTGGGTTGCAGATATGAATTTTAAGACAGTTCCGACGATTCAGAAGGCAATTATAGAGAGAACGGAACATCCGGCATTCGGATATTTCAGTCCAACAGAAGAATATTATGATTCCATTATCCGATGGCATAAGATCAGGAATAATGTATTGGGCTTACTGCCGGAATATATTGGGTATGAGAATGGGGTGCTGGGATGTGTGATCTCAACGCTTACTGCGTTTGCAGCTCCTGGAGATGCAGTACTTCTCCATAGTCCTACTTATGTAGGTTTTACGAATTGTATAACGGACAATGGTTATAAGATTGTTCATAGCCCGCTGAAGAAAGATGAAAAAGGAATCTGGCGCATGGATTATGAAGATATGGATGCAAAATTAAGAGCAAATCACATTCATGTTGCGATATTCTGCAGTCCACATAATCCTTGTGGCCGCGTATGGGAACGCTGGGAGATTGAGAAGGCGATGGAGGTATATCAGAATAATGATTGCGTGGTAATCTCAGATGAGATATGGTCCGATCTGATTTTGAAAGGTCATCAGCATATTCCGACGCAGTCGATCAGTCCGGATGCACGCAATCGGACAGTTGCAATCTATGCGCCAAGTAAGACATTTAATCTGGCAGGACTGGTTGGAAGTTATCATATTATCTTTAATCAGTGCCTGAGAGACCGTGTTCGTGCAAAAAGCAGTAAATCCCATTACAATTCGATGAATGTCCTGTCAATGCATGCTCTGATTGGTGCTTATCAGATGGAAGGCTATGAATGGGTGAATGAATTATGTCAGGTTTTATCTGGAAATGTAGATTTTGCCTGCAGGCATATATGGGATAATTACAGGGGAATTAAAGTCAGCAAACCGCAGGGAACCTACATGTTGTTTCTTGACTGTGAAGAATGGTGTCAGGAACATGGAAAGTCTATGGATGAACTATTGAAGGCCGGATGGGATGTTGGTGTGGCATGGCAGGATGGAAGAATGTTCCAGGCGCCTTATGGCATCCGTATGAATCTGGCTCTGCCAATCAGCAGAGTGAAAGAAGCGTTTGACAGATTAGATAAATATGTATTTCATGTATCATGAAAGGACCGTCCCACTGAACGGAGCTTAAACGGTTGGTGGGATGGTCCTTTTTGATGCAGAATTATTTTTCTTCCGTAATAGATTTTCTATATTGAGAGGGTGAAGATCCTACAATATGGCGGAACATTTTGGAAAATGCCAGTGCGTCACTATAACCTACGTTTGCAGCAATGTCCTGAATGGAATCCGTAGTTTCTGCTAAAAATTCTTTTGCTTTGTCCATGCGGTATTGTAATAAATACTCCTTCGGTGCCATGTTCAGATTCTGTTTGAAAATATTAAATAAATAGGAACGTGTAATTCCTATGTAGTCCGCAATGTCTGAAATCTGAATGTTACGGTTATAGTTAAACTGAATAAACTGTAATGCATGTTCGAAATAGGTACTGCTTGAATAATCATAATGAGGCTGGTCGGGAGAAGAAACCGCAGCCTGTCTGGATTCTATGAGCAAGGCAAATAAATGAAAGAGTGTGCCGCATCTTTTCAATTCGTTTGTAATCGTCATCTGATGAGCTTCCAACATTTCATATATAAGTGCACTAAATTTCTCCGGAGGAATATAACAGTCTCTGACAAAAGTATCCGAAGTAAAACCTGCCTGCTGTACATAATTTTCTGCTTTGTTTCCAACGAAGCTAACCCATGCGTAATGCCAGGGATTGGAAGAATCTGCATAATAATGGGAAGTAATATTCGGAGGAATTAAGAAAATCTGTCCTCGCTTCAGGTGATGTTTCTGCCCTTCTATTTCAAAGTATCCACAGCCGTCCAAAATAAAGTGCATATGATATTGAGGACGTACTTT
>JALEKG010000122.1 GCA_022769185.1 Dorea sp.
TCAGATTTCAAAAAATCATTTGGCGCGTGATTAACATATTCTTAGGAGGCGTGTGCTCTATCCAACTGAGCTACTGAGACATGGCTGGTTTTATGACTAAGCCCGAAGAAATTCGAACTTGAATCCTGTATGAAGTTTTTCGTAGATGGCCGTTGTAACGCCACCTTAGGAGGCACTTGTTATATCCATTTAACTAAGAGAACCTATTTTTATGCCTTAATATTTTACCATTATAGAAAAAGAAAATCAATAGGCAAATAATAGGATAAAATGAAGTTCAATATTAATATAAAGCCATGTAGCTGGAATGATTGCGTTGGTTACCTTTAATTGACACCTTTCATTGCTTAATGCGCTAAAATCAGGTAAGATAAATGGTATAAAACAGTAATTTCTATTCTAGAAAGGAATCTGGAACAATGGAAAAATTAAGAATTGGTATTGTAGGACTGGGAAATCGAGGATATTGGTTAATGAAAGATGTTATCCTTCGAATGCCTAAGGTCAGGGTAACTTCAGTATGTGATGAATATGTGGACAGGAATCAGCGTGCAGCAGCACTCACAGAGGAAATCTGTGGATATCGTCCGGCAATGGAGACAGATTATAAAAAATTAATTCATCGTAAGGATGTAGATGCAGTTGTAGTTTCCAGTGCATGGGAAAGTCATGTGCCGGTAGCAATCGAGGCAATGCGTGCCGGTAAGCCGGTCGGTATGGAAGTTGGAGGTTCCTATAGCGTAAAGCAGTGTTGGGATTTAGTAGATGCCTATGAAGAAACTCTTACACCATTTATGTTCCTGGAGAACTGCTGTTATGGACGCCGGGAGCTGATGATACTGAATATGGTAAAACAGGGAATTTTTGGGGATATAGTACATTGCCGTGGAGGTTATATGCATGATCTGCGGGAAGAAGTTGGTACGGGTGAAGAGAAGAGACACTACCGCTTGAACAATTACATTCATAGAAATGCAGAGAATTATCCAACACATGAACTGGGACCAATTGCCAAGGTTCTTGGCATCAATCATGGCAACCGTATGCTGACACTAACATCCATGTCTTCTCGATCTGCAGGAATGCATGAATATATTAGAGATCGCAAAGGAGCAGATAATAAATTGATGCAGACGAGATTTGCACAGGGCGACGTGGTAAATACTTTGATAAAATGTGCAGGAGGAGAGACAATCCTGCTTACGCTGAATACAACTCTTCCAAGATTTTACAGCAGAGATTTTACAATCTGTGGAACAAAAGGAATGTATGAAGAAGAGAACGACAGCATATTCCTAGACAAGAAGTATGGCATGGAGGAAGAGTTTCAGTGGAGTAAATTCTGGGGAAATGCGAAAGATTACGAAGAAGAATACGAGCATCCAATCTGGAAGAAGTTTCTGGCGGATGGTGTGCAGGGAGGTCATGACGGAATGGATTGGCTTGTATTTGAGGCATTTTTTAATAGCATCTTAAACGGAGAACCCTGTCCGATCGATGTATACGATGCCGCAGCATGGATGAGTATTACAGCACTGTCCGAGGAATCTATCGCACTCGGAGGGCAGCCGGTGCCAATTCCAGATTTTACGAACGGAGCATGGATGACTTCTGTAGATCCAATACTTTAAAACTTAAATTACTTTAATAGTTTCTGATTGTAAGCAGTCCTTTTTATCGGACACCTTATAGCTTATCTTAGAATTAAGATCAAGATATCTGTTAAGAATAAGCAAAGGAGCGGATGATAAATGAAGGGATACAATACAGAAAATGGCTATATGGGTTATGTAGATGGTGGATATCAGCTTTTTGCAAGTGAAGCTGACTACCGCGAATGGATGGAAGATTGATTAAAAAAAGAGTATGAATAAAAAAGAAATCTTTTGACCGTAAAAACTTGCGGCCGGTGATTCGGCCAAGTATCTGCACTGGAGAAAAGGTGGCAGGTTTTAAGGATATTCATACAGGGAAATTCAATGATGTAATGCTGATTCGGAATAACCGGGATATGGAAGAGTTTTTGGAGAGCTACGATATAAAAGAAGGAGAAGTCTCCACGGAATATTGAAAAGGAGATTTTTAATATGAATTATAGGTTCTATGGATGGGAGCATGCAAATGTTCCGGCAATCACAAATCAATATAAGGGAATGCATACACCCCTTGATTTATATGATGCACTTTCGGAGATCTGGTGTGCTGATACCTGTGCTCCGAGGATGAGAGAGAAATGGACACCGGAGAATAAGACGCTGGGCCAGTGTTCGATCACAGCATTTCTGGCACAGGATATTTTCGGCGGCAAGGTATATGGTATGCT
>JALEKG010000004.1 GCA_022769185.1 Dorea sp.
CATAAAAGCCTTTGACTATAAAATTGATTCTCATACCGTTGACTATAGACAATTGATTAGAAAATTCGTAATCTCTCTAAAAGTAAATGAGAGACAGATAACTCTGTCTCTCGGTGTCGTACATTATACGAGTAGCGGGAACTGGATTTGAACCAGCGACACCACGGGTATGAACCGTGTGCTCTAGCCAACTGAGCTATCCCGCCATATATTATTTTAGATGTATGGGACCAATAGGGCTCGAACCTATGACCCCCTGCTTGTAAGGCAGGTGCTCTCCCAGCTGAGCTATGATCCCATATCTTGCAGGTTCTTCTCTCGAACCGACTTCGTCATTATACTATTAACTTGTGCCAAATGTCAACACTTTTTTCAAAATTTTTCAATTTTTTTAAGTTTTCACATTGTTACATCAATTTACGACATTTCAGGCATTCTGTTCTCAACAATTTCCTTCGCATCCCACATAATGAAATGCCCGCAGACGTCAAAATCAGATGTCTGCGGGTATTTCTGACGGGTTTCTATCTAAAATCAGCAATCTTCTAAACGATTCCCTGTGCAGTCATGGCATCTGCTACTTTCTCAAATCCGGCAATATTTGCACCTGCAACATAATTGCCCTCCATTCCATAGCGTCTTGCTGCATCATCCATATTATGACAGATATTTACCATAATGTCTTTCAATTTTGCATCTACTTCCTCAAAAGACCAGCTCAGGCGCTCGCTGTTCTGGGACATTTCAAGTGCAGATGTAGCAACACCACCTGCATTTGCCGCTTTTCCAGGTGCGAAAAGGACACCATTCTGCTGCAGATATTCAGTCGCTTCCAGTGTAGTAGGCATGTTTGCACCTTCACATACCGCAACGCATCCATTCGCAACCAGCTGTTTTGCGTCTTCTAAATGAAGTTCATTCTGAGTAGCGCATGGAAGTGCAAGATCTACTTTTACAGACCAAACTCCACGTCCTTCATGATACTCCGAATTCGGACGGTATTTCTTGTATTCAGTCAGTCTTGCACGGTTAACTTCCTTGATTTCCTTCAGTGCTTCTACATCAATTCCATCTGGATCATATACCCATCCGTTGGAATCACTGACCGTAACAACCTTTGCACCTAACTGCTGCGCTTTCTCAGTTGCATAGATTGCAACATTTCCCGAACCGGATACAGCAACGGTCATGCCACTGATGTTTTTCCCGTTAATTTTAAGAAGTTCCTCTGTCAGATACAGAAGACCATATCCTGTAGCTTCTGTTCTTGCAAGAGATCCACCATAGCTTAAGCCCTTTCCGGTGAGAACACCTTCATATTCCCCTTTGATTCTCTTATACTGACCAAACATATAGCCGATTTCTCTTGCTCCTGTACCAATATCTCCTGCAGGAACATCCGCATCGGCACCAATATATTTACAAAGCTCTGTCATAAAGCTCTGACAGAATGCCATAACTTCTCTGTCAGATTTTCCCTTCGGATCGAAATCGGATCCACCTTTTCCTCCGCCAATCGGAAGACCCGTCAACGAGTTTTTGAAAATCTGTTCAAATCCCAGGAATTTAATGATACCCAGGTTTACAGATGGGTGAAGACGCAGTCCTCCTTTGTATGGTCCGATCGCACTGTTAAATTGCACACGATAACCAGTATTTACATGAACCTGGCCTTTATCATCTACCCATGGTACACGAAATTTAATCTGTCTTTCCGGCTCTACAAGTCTTTCCAGAAGAGCATCTCTTCTGTATTTCTCTTCATTTGCCTCGACTACTACTCTCAATGATTCCAATACTTCTTTGACTGCCTGGTGGAATTCCGGTTCAGCAGGGTTCTTTGCCACTACCTTTTCCAGGACTTCATCAACATATGACATACCTGTTTCCCTCCTAATATGATTTCCTGCAAAGCCGCTTGCATATCTCATACATCTTAATCCCTTCGAAAACTACCTTTTCTTCCGCGAATGGCCTGACGCTGGAAGCTTTTTATTCGGATATGCAAAAAACGGGCAGACAAAGTCTACCCGTTTTTTTCTAACGTCCTTGTCTTACTCTATTGTAGGAGAAAACAGGACAGAACGCAAGCTGTTTGACAAAATTTTATCACTTTTTTGCATTTTTATTCTTTTTTTCCTGCATTTTTCATTCTTTATACAGCAAAAAATGTATAAATTCTAATGAATGTGTCTGCTTCTCGCCATTTTACTGAAACAGATCATACTCCAAATTGCAATTAACTACATTTTTATTTAAAATACTCCACTCCAGATTCAAAGATCTTCAGATCCTGTTCCCCGTAAATGTTCATAGCAACGGAACGAGCACGTCTCTCAGAATGAGCCATCTTTCCAAGTACACGTCCATCTGGGCTCGTAATACCTTCAATTGCACAGTAAGAACCGTTTACATTCCACTCTTCGTCCATAGACACATTTCCTTCCGGATCACAATACTGTGTTGCAACCTGTCCGTTTGCGAATAACTTATCAATCCATTCTTTGCTTGCCACGAAACGACCTTCTCCGTGAGATGCCGGATTGGTATATACTCCTCCAAGTTCTGCTTTCTGAAGCCATGGAGACTTATTTGTTACAACTTTGGTATAGACCATCTTGGAAATATGGCGTCCGATCGTATTGTAAGTCAGAGTTGGAGAATCTGCCGTCTGGCCTGTAATCTCACCATTCGGAACCAGTCCAAGTTTCACAAGCGCCTGGAATCCATTACATACTCCAAGTACCAGTCCGTCACGCTCATTCAGAAGCTTCTCCACTGCTTCTTTCATCTTTGCATTCTGGAACGCAGTTGCAAAGAATTTTGCAGATCCGTCTGGTTCATCACCCGCACTGAATCCACCTGGGAACATAATGATCTGTGACTGTCCGATTGCTTTTTCAAATACATCAACAGAATCGATGATGTCAGCAGCACTCATATTTCTAAATACCTTTGTAATCACCTTTGCTCCGGCTCTTTCAAATGCTTTTGCACTGTCATATTCACAGTTTGTTCCCGGGAATACAGGAATGAATACCGTCGGCTGTGCAATCTTATGGCTGCAGATATGAATATCTGAAGTCTGATATACGCCAGTCTCTATCTTCTCATCCTGTCCTTCTGCTCCAGAATTGGTTGGGAATACTTTCTCCAGCGGCTCTTTCCATGCAGCTTCTGCATCTGCAAGTGCAATCTTCATATCACAGTAGGAAATTGCCGCATCATCTGTCACTTCACCGATAACGGTATAAGTAATACCAAGTTCGGATACCTTCTCAGCAGGAACTTCTGCAATAATATCACCAAATGCAGGGGTAAACAGATCTCTTGCATCCACATTATGTTCGATCTTAACACCCATTCTATTTCCAAATGCCATCTTGCTGACAGCAGCCGCAATACCGTGTCTGTCAAGAGCATATGCAGAAACGATCTTTCCGCTATGTACATCCTCTGTAAATTTGCCATACTGTTCCATTACTTTTTCATATACCGGAACATCATACTCATCCGTTTCAATACGGAGCCATACTAATTTATTTCCTGCTTTTTTCAGCTCTGGTGTAATAATATCTTTTTCTGTTGCAACATCTACGGCGAAGGAAACCAGTGTCGGCGGAACATCAATATCTTCAAATGTTCCTGACATACTGTCTTTTCCACCAATAGATGGAAGTCCATAACCAAGCTGTGCATCATAGGCTCCTAGCAGAGCCGCAAACGGCTGGCTCCATCTATGCGGATCCTCTGTCATACGACGGAAATATTCCTGGAAGGTGAAACGAATCTTACTGTAATCTCCTCCTGTTGCCACAATTTTAGCTATGGATTCTGTCACGGCATAGATTGCTCCATGATACGGACTCCATGTAGACAGATACGGATCAAATCCATAACTCATCATAGTAACCGTATCACAATCCCCCTTCAATACTGGAAGTTTTGCAACCATAGACTGTGTTTCTGTCATCTGATATTTTCCACCATGAGGCATGAAAACAGATGCCGCTCCGATGGAACCATCGAACATCTCCACCAGACCTTTCTGAGAGCATACATTCAGGTCTTTCAATGTTTCCATCCATTTTTCTTTCACATCTTTTACTTCTTCTCTTACGAGAATACTGTCTTTCCGGTTCGGAATATCTACTGCAACGGTCGTCTCCTGATGAGCTCCGTTGGTATCCAGGAAAGCCCTGGATAAGTTTACGATCTCTTTTCCTCTCCAAGACAGAACAAGTCTTGGCTCTTCTGTTACGACTGCAACTTTGGTTGCTTCCAGATTCTCTTCTGCGGCATACCCCATGAATTCATCTACGTCTTTCGGATCTACCACAACTGCCATACGCTCCTGAGATTCAGAAATCGCAATTTCTGTACCATCAAGGCCTGCATATTTCTTCGGCACTTTATCAAGATCTACTCTAAGACCATCTGCCAGCTCACCGATTGCAACGGATACACCACCTGCACCAAAGTCATTACATTTCTTAATCAGTTTACTAACTTCTTCTCTTCGGAACAGACGCTGAATCTTACGTTCTGTCGGTGGATTACCTTTCTGAACCTCTGCTCCACATGTCTCAATAGATTCTTCTGTATGCACCTTGGAAGAACCAGTAGCTCCTCCGCAGCCATCCCGTCCGGTACGTCCGCCAAGCAGGATAATGATATCGCCCGGATCAGAAGTCTCACGAATGACAGCACGTCTCGGCGCTGCTCCAAGAACTGCTCCAATCTCCATACGTTTTGCCACATAATTCTGATGATAGATTTCCTTAACTGCTCCAGTTGCAAGACCGATCTGGTTACCGTAAGAACTGTATCCGTGTGCTGCTTCACGAACCAGTTTTTTCTGAGGCAGTTTCCCTTTCATCGTATCCTTTACAGATACAGTCGGATCTGCCGCACCTGTCACACGCATTGCCTGGTATACATAAGTACGTCCTGACAATGGGTCACGGATTGCTCCTCCAAGACAAGTCGCAGCACCACCAAACGGCTCAATCTCTGTCGGATGGTTATGCGTCTCATTTTTAAAGTTTACGAGCCACTCTTCTTCTACACCGTCAACCTTGATCGGAACTACAATACTGCAGGCATTGATCTCATCAGATTCTTCCTGATCCTGTAACTTTCCTTCTTTTTTGAGTTTCCTCATTGCCATCAGTGCAAGATCCATCAGGCAGACAAACTTATCTTCTCTTCCTTTGAAAATTTCACTGTGATCATGAATATACTGCTTGTATGTCTCCTCGATCGGCGCTTTATAATCTCCTTCTCCGAATGTTACATCCGTAAGTTCTGTCGAGAACGTTGTATGGCGACAATGGTCAGACCAGTAAGTATCCAGCACACGAATCTCTGTCATAGAAGGATCTCTGTCCTCTTCTGCCTTAAAATAATTCTGGATATGCTGAAAATCTTTAAATGTCATGGCAAGTCCAAGAGAAGCATACAACTCTTTCAACTCAGCTTCCGGCATATCTTTAAATCCATCAAAGATCTTGATATCTGCCGGCTCATCATATTTCATGATCAGAGTCTCCGGCTTTGTTTCATCTGTCTCTCTGGAATCTACCGGATTAATACAATGAGCCTTCACTGCTTCAAATTCAGCCTCTGAGATCTGACCTTCTTTTCCTTCAATTACATAAGTTACTGCAGTCTTGATTACAGGCTGCTCATCTTCTTTAATAAACTGAATACACTGGACAGCAGAATCCGCACGCTGATCAAACTGACCCGGAAGGAACTCGACAGAAAAAACTCTGCAGTTCTCTGATACAGGAAATTCTTCCTGATATAAAGTATCAACCGGCGGCTCAGCAAAAATGCCATTACATGCTTTTTCAAATGTATCGTCTGAGATATTTTCAACATCATAACGAATCAGCACTCGCACAGCTGCAACATCTTTAATCCCGAGATAACTCTTTATCTCATGTTTTAAATCACCTGCCTGTACGCCAAATCCTTCTTTTTTCTCCACGTACACTCTTCTTACATTACTCATAAGTCATCCTCCATAAAATAATTTAAAGAAATCACTGGTTACATTTTAACACATTTATTCTTATTAATAAAATTAATATATCTAAATCTTTTTATAAGTTCAGCTTATATCTATTGGTCTTTCTTTCCTATTTTGCGGAACAAATAAAACAACCCCCAAAGCAGTACCAAAGCAACAATAAAAGTAACAATGATCCGAATGACCATATCAAAGAAAAAACCTTCCGGGAGCATCCGGATCATATAATCCGTAGCAGGATCAAAGATCCACAGATCATTTGTAAAAAAAATCTTATGAAATATCGTAAAGCATCTGGTAAAATCAATGGAAAATGCAATTCCCAGAAACGCCAGAACAATCGCCCACACTCCGAGTGCCATCGAGTAAGCTCTTAAAAACAGCTTTTTCCAGTCTGTCTTCATATAGATCAGAATTCCAAGTAATACCAAACCTGCCCCGAAACAGATCCACCCTACTTTCATTCCACCCAGAAATAAGTTTTTTACATCTGCCATATGAAGCCTGTCCTGTTCATTAAAAAAGTCCTGTTCTTCTCCTTCTACTGAAGTAATCACTGACAGTATTTCCTCTTTTCCAATCAGATAAGCCATCATATGATCCGTAACATCCATCACATCTTCTATCTCCATGTCCAGAGACTCCGTCACCCGATATTTTTGATACTCTTTTTTATAAAACTGATAGTCACTGTCTCCATAGATAGCCAGCCAGAAACTGAAGATCAACGCAGCCAGAATCACACACATCATTGCAAACACCGCAAGTCCATAATCTCTTTTTTTCATGTTTCAATTCCTCCATCCCTATTCTATCATAATCCAGATTGTAATTCACCGGTTTTTCGCTTATAATATAACCAATTTTATTAGGAGGACTTATAATGGACATTAATTATGAATTATACAAAGTATTCTATTATGTAGCAACAACCCTGAGTTTTTCAGAAGCATCCAAAAATCTCTTCATTTCTCAGTCCGCGGTCAGTCAATCTATCAAAATGCTGGAAAAGAAACTGAACCAGACACTTTTTATCCGAAGTACCAAAAAAGTACGCCTGACTGCTGAAGGAGAGATTCTGCTTCGCCATATTGAACCTGCCATAAATCTGATCAAGCGCGGAGAATCTCAGTTGATCGATACAGACTCCAAAGGCGGACAGATTCACATTGGGGCAAGTGATACCATTTGCAGATATTTTCTGGTCCCTTATCTGGAGCGATTCCACCGCCAGTTTCCGAAAGCCCATATTAAAGTAACCAATGCGACTTCCATCCGCTGTGCGGAACTTCTGGAAACCGGACAGGTAGATCTGATTGTTGTGAACTCTCCAAACGCATACCTTGGGAATCTTTCAAATGTCCGAAAAATCAAAGATTTCAAAGATGTGTTTATCGCAAACGAAGCCTTTTCTGACTTAAAAGGGAAAAAGCTTACTTTAAAACAACTGTTAGACTATCCGATCCTGATGCTGGACAAAAAAAGCACCACCAGTGAATTCCTGCATTCCCTCTTTCAGCAGCATCAACTGGATCTGGTACCGGAAATTGAGCTCAGCAGTAATGACCTTCTGATTGATCTTGCAAGTATCGGACTTGGAATCGCTTTTGTTCCGGACTACTGCCTTCCTCGTAATGCCGAGAAACTATTCTCCGTGGAAATTGAAGAAGAACTTCCAACTCGAGAACTGGCTATCGCTTACAATGAAAAAGTACCTATCTCCAGTACGGCCAAAGAATTTCTGAATTACTTTTAACAAATAGGGAGTGCTGTCTCCCGTTTTCAGCATTCCCATCTTTTCCAGAATTCTTCTATTGCATCCTCTACATTTCCAACATTGCACAGAGAGTATTCTTTCCATTCCCGCGGAAATGTCTCCTGATATCTCGCATCACGGAAACGTTCATCCAAAAGAAGAATCACTCCTCGGTCTTCTTCTGTGCGGATCACTCTTCCAGCAGATTGGAGCACCTTATTCATTCCAGGATAAAGATAAGCGTAATCGAATCCTCTAAGTCCCTGTCCGTCAAAATACTGTATTAAAAGCTCTCTTTCCCGACACACCTGCGGCAGTCCGGTTCCAATGATCACTGCTCCGATCAGCTTATCTTCAGCCAGGTCAATCCCTTCTGAAAAAATGCCTCCCATAACACAGAAGCCCATCAGACTATGATCCCTGTCTTCTTCAAAGTTTTCCAGGAAGATTTCTCTTGCTTCCTCTGACATATATTGAGACTGCATGACTGTTTCAATTTCCGGTTCATCACCCAGCATATCACAGAACACTTCATAAACATCCTCCATAAAACGATAAGAAGGAAAAAATGCAATATAGTTCCCGACTCTTACTCTGGCAACCTGTATCAGATACTTTGCGTATCGACCATACATTTCTTCTCCACGCCTGGTATATTTTGTACTTACATCTGTGCCAAGTAAAAGCTGACGCTTTTGGGTATCAAAAGGTGATTCTGCATAGATCGCATAATCATCTTTTGCTGTACTGAGAAGCTTTTTATAATAATGAATCGGCAGTAGCGTTGCGGAAAAATAGATTGTGCTGTTCCCTTTATCCAGAAATTCCTGAAGACGGCCCGCCGGATTTACGCAGAAAAGCCGCAGCTTAAACCTTCCATCCTCTTCTAATTCCGAATAAATCATATAGTTTTCATCCAACCGTTCATAAGTACTTACAAACATCCTCACAGAGAAATAAAAATCCAGCACTTCTTTTCGGATCTCCTCGTTTTTACATTCTTCCAGATATCGTTCCAGCTCTGCCATAAGAGACAGTAATTTCAAATAGACATGTGATACGCTGTTCAGTATCTGGCAGCCTTCACATTCTCGTTTTAATTCCAAAAGCTGTTTGTTACAATCTTCTAATTTTCCGGTCAGTTTTCCATCTTCGTACTTCACCAGACGTTTGATTTTCAGGAAATCTTCTTTATACAGACTGGCGCTGTACATTTCCCTTCCACGTTCTACCAGGTTATGTGCCTCATCAATCAGGAAAAGATACTCTCCTTTGTTGCCCTCTCCAAAAAAACGTCTTAAAAATGCATTCGGATCAAATACATAATTGTAGTCACAGATGATTGCATCTGCCCATACAGATACATCCAGCCCCATTTCAAACGGGCAGACGTTCCACTTTCTTGCCTGTTCTTCAATAACTTCTCTATTAAACTCGTCTGTCGTAGTAATGAGTTCATACACCGCATCATTAACCCGGTCAAAATGTCCCTTTGCATAAGGGCAGGCATCTGGGTTGCAGTTCGTTTCCTCACAAAAACAGATCTTTTCCTTTGCTGTCAGTACAATCACTTTCATCCGAAGTGCCTGTTCCCGAAGATTATCAAAAGCCTGCCATGCAACTGTCCTGGTGATCGTCTTTGCAGTCAGATAAAAAATCTTATCTCCCAACTCCTCCCCAACAGCTTTTACTGCCGGAAATACGGTTGCAATTGTCTTCCCGACTCCGGTCGGAGCCTGGATAAACAATTTTTTCTCCCGTAAAATGGTTCGATAAACAGAAGTTACCAGTTCCTTCTGTCCTTCCCGATATGCAAAAGGAAATTCCACATCTTTAATGGATGCATTACGCTTCTTTCGCCACTGAATCTGATATCTTGCCCATTTTTCATACTTGCCAATCAGCTCCCAGAACCAGCTATCCAGTTCCTGAAAAAGATATACATTTTGGAATCTTTTGATGTCTTCTGTATCAAGATTACAATATGTCATCTGTACTCCGATCTCATCCAATTTCCTCTGGCTTGCATAAATATATGCATAACATTTCGCCTGTGCCTGATGAACCGATACCGGCTCCGACAGCTTATCTAAATCTTTAAATATTCCTTTAATCTCATCAACAATAACCCCTTCCGGGGTCTCAATGATCCCATCTGCGCGGCCTTCTAAAGACAGAATAAACCCTTTACAGGGAATTTCGTATTTCAAGACCACTTCCGCATGATAATCGGATCCCATTGACTTCTGAATCTTCCGATGCATCCGCCCGCCTTGCTGCATTGCATCTTTATCCGATCCGCCAGTACGATTATCAATGTCTCCGCTTTGCAATATAAACTCAACCAGATTCCTCACGGATATTCTGATCACTGGCTGTTCCAAATCCATCTTAGCTTCCTCCCGACATTGTCTCAGGAAACATTATAGCATAGTCATCTGATATCTGCACGATGATTATCCCACTTCCTCCCGCCATTAACAGAACTCTGTCATATTAGGCCGGAACCGAAGCGGAAGATGCTGCATCTGACATCTCGGATTCGTCCTGGATTGTATCGAAATCGTTTTACAAAAACTTTTCCACAGCTTTGCATATTCCTTTTCCTGCTCTGATTCCTTCAGCTCTGTCTGTGGATTCCAATATTCATCCAAAACCAGAACCCAATGTTTTCCAGCCTCATGTACTGCAAACATCTTATGATTCTTGTCATGGATCATCCAGTTTTCATTCGGAAGCCTGTCCTCAAAATGAGGCGCAAGACAACTGAGTACCTGCGCTTTCGGCGTAATCTGCGCATATAAAATACCACTTTCCAATTCCCGGAAT
>JALEKG010000022.1 GCA_022769185.1 Dorea sp.
CTGCGGCACTGATGTTCCGTTCACTCTATCCGGGTGCGATTGGAAATCTTTTGTATGTGTTGATTTTATTTGGTGCGGTTTGTGGTCTTCTTACAACCTGGAACGGGTTTATGATGGCATCTTCACAGATTCTCATGGCCATGGCAAGAGTAAGTATTGTGCCATTCAGCTTATCAAGACAGCACCCGGTCTACAAAACACCGATTAATGCACTGAAAGTCAGCCTGGTTGCTTCTCTGATCGGACCGTTTTTGGGAAGTGGTCTGATTGGTGCACTTACCAGCTTCTCTGCTGCAGGGTATGTTGCAAGCTGGATGATCACGGCATTTTGCCTGATTGTTCTCAGAAAGAAAGAGCCTGCATTAAAGAGACCATACAAGATTCCAGGCGGTCTGCCGATGGCATGGTTTGCTGCAATCTGTATGACTGGATTATTTATTCTTCTGTTTGTGCCAGGACAGCCGGTATTCATGGGCGGAGGAGCAATCTTTATCTTCGCAGCATGGATGTGCGCCGGTGGAGTATTGTATCTGAA
Organism: Dorea sp.; assembly: GCA_022769185.1. Taxonomy (GTDB): domain Bacteria; phylum Bacillota; class Clostridia; order Lachnospirales; family Lachnospiraceae; genus Dorea_A. The sequence continues at coordinate 536 of JALEKG010000022.1, forward strand.
GGACTACAGAGCGAGAAAACAGTACTCAACACTTACAAGAGCTGCGTTCCTTTTTGCTAGTATGTCAGAATCGAACTCTACGATTACTTTATCGGGATTCGTGGACAGCTTCGAGAGCGATTACAAAGTTATGTCCTTCGTAGTTCCAAAAGATGCAGAATATGCAGGTAAAACTCTTACGGAACTTTACTGGGGACGCAGACAGAACGTATTTATCATTAAGATTGAAAGAAAGACAGAGATTATTCTTGTTCCGGGTGGAAGTGTTCATGTATATGCCGGTGATCGTGTATTTGCAGTTGGTGTTGCAAAGGCGCTCGACAGATTCCGCGATTATCAGGATGTCGGACAAAAATATTCTGTTTCATCACTGAAAGATTTCATGGGCTATGGTGATACAGAGAAACAGTCACCGCTTAGCTGTATTGAATATCGCGTATTGCCGACCGATACGTTCTGTGATATGATGATCCGCGAGTCAAGAATTCAGGACCGTTATCATCTTATGATCGTAGGACTGAAAACCCCTTACAGTAAGATCCTCGAACTGCCGACTGCTACAACACTGATTGAGGCAGGTGACATTCTCTGGGTGATGGGATCTGAGGATGCGATAGCGGACTTTGAGGAAATTTGTAGAAGAGAAGCCGAAGAAAAAGGGGAGGCAGTAACGGGATTAGAGGTTTAAAAGAGCCAAACTGACAATTATCATGGTTGAATAGTAAATAGTATATAGAGAGCCGGGAATCCGCATAAATTGCGGACTTTCCGGCTCTTGCTTCTGTAAACGTTATGTTGCACTCCGGTTTAAGCCTAAATGATTCAGATGAATTAATTCAGCTTTCCCAGGGAATACTTAAGAGTATTTATTGAGGGAGGCAGAAGATATGAAAGGTACATTTTATGGCTGGTATATGAAATGTCAGTCCGATTCACAGACTTTGGCAGTGATTCCGGCAGTACACAAAAGTGGAAAGGAACGCACTTGTTCGATTCAGATGATTTCGGATCATGATACCTGGAATGTTGTATTTCCGCCAGAAATGTTTAGGAAACAGGGAAAGAATCTTTGGATTGGAGAGAATCAATTTGGTCAGAACGGTTTGCAGTTGAAGATACGAATACCTGGATTGACAGTAAACGGCAAACTGGATTTCGGTACACTTTCTCCGTTACGATATGATATTATGGGACCATTCGCTATGATTCCGTTTATGGAATGCCGCCACAATGTGTGGAGTATGAGACATACGGTAAATGGAACCTTGTGTATCAATGATCAGATTTTTCGTTTTCAGAATGCGAGAGGCTACTGGGAAGGGGATGAAGGACGCTCATTTCCCAAAGAATATGCCTGGACGCAATGCTTTTTTTCAGGCGGTTCTTTGATGCTGTCCGTGGCGGATATTCCTATGGCAGGGGGTCGCTTTACCGGTGTTATAGGTGTGATCCTGTGGTACGGGAAGGAATATCGACTGGCTACTTATCTGGGAGCGAAAGTGGTACAGATTCATAATGGGAAGATTCAGATTGTACAGGGTGATATGGAATTAGAAGTCCGGCTGCTGGAAAGAGTCAAGTGTCCCCTGAAAGCCCCGGTGGCAGGAAATATGAAAAGAACGATTCAGGAAGGAGCAGTCTGCAGGGCCTTATACCGTTTTTACAAAAAAGGAAGTCCTGTTTTGTGTTTTGAAACAGATAAAGCATCTTTTGAATATGAATATCCGTAGATTGCAAATTTTATTCAAGAAGGGTGTGACTCATACAAGTCACCCCCCTCCTTACTTTTTAGGCACGTTTATTTCCTGACGGTTTATCTGACATATGCTCCGTAAGGATTGAATTCTATCCTAAGTTTAATGTGCGGTCTTCAGAAGCTTTTGTTACCGGAACTTCTGCATTGACGGAAGCATTGTCAATTTCAATGGAGTATGTTTTATGGATCAGGCAGTTTACCGGATCTTCGGTAGCGATTACTAAAGCAAGACTGTGGCCTGGCTCTACGGTATATCTTGTTGCGTTCAGATATATGTGGTAATCGTGGTATTCGCCTTTTTTCAGTTCAATACTGTTGGTGGCTGTTTCCGGCTCATAGCCAGCTTCCGGATTACAAAGATCCGCAAATGCACGTGTGATAACACGATAGTTTTTATGTACGGTAGAGAATTCTGCCTCATTGAATGCCGGAAGATCTCCGCCATTTATGATGCCTCCTTCTTTTACAGTAACTACTGGGATAATATTTCTTTCAGGATCTACGGTCTGGATACTGTCGAATTCTTTATCGCATACATCACAGAGAAGAAGTGCAACCTCAACATCATCCATTTTTCCGGAAACTTTGGAAGAACCAAGTTTCATAGTCAGAGTATCGACATCGTTTCTGTTTTCTGGATTGAAATCATTTTCAATATCGCCATCTTTTAATGCTGCTCTTAATTTCACACAAACAGTTCCCTGTATTGTGACAGCGTCTTCAAATGGATCTGTTACATAACGCTGTGCCATATTTGTGGATTTCTGTCCCATAACATCATCAAAGTTCTGGGCACTGATACCTGCAGCTTCCCAATCCGTATCAATAACGGTGGTGCCAGGTTCCTTGCTTTCAAGTTTCATTGTATAATCTGTTTCCCAGGAATTTGCGGTTTCCCATTTTTTCTGATCATAGTTTGTCTGTACAAGAACTGCAGGCATAGCTTCCACATTGCTTTCTACATCATACAGATAATGGGAGATCCATTCATTTACGATATCATCATAGAACTTACCGTCAATAAGGATACCATAATTTTTATTTGGCATGGTAGGTGTGATATGTGGTCCCTGATGAAGAATCGTTTTTACAGTCTGTCCTGCCTTCTGGAAGGCCTTGTACATCATTTCAAACTGCTTGGTAGATACATTTTCATCATTTAATCCTTGTACAATTAATGCACTACATTTGATCTTGTCTGCATTTAACCGGTAGTTTCCGCTTTCCCAGAAGTCCTGATCATAGTCAAAACCACATTTCAACTGCTGAAGGCTCATCTCGTGATGAAATGCTGCAATGTCATCCAGCTGTTTTTCTGATAAAGTTTCATCATTATAACGGCTGGAGCAATAATATGCGAGGAAACTGTTTAACATCTCTTTTGGCCAGTAACGTTGTGCGCCCTGCATGTTCTGCTGGCTGTACCAGTCGGAAATTCCAGCAACAGGAACGATCGTTTTCAATCCCTCTACACCAGTTGTTGCTACTGCAAATGGCATTGTTCCGGCATAAGATCTTCCTGTCATAGCGACATTTCCATTTGACCAGTCTGCCTTCGTCTCTATGGTGCCTTCGCGATCTGCATAAGCAATACGATCACCATGTAACCATTCAACAACTGATTTGAAAGCATCTCTTTCAAAATCCGATCCAACATAATTGAATCCGTCAGAACCAAGTGCTCCAAAGCCGGCACTTACAACAACAGCAAAACCACGTACAAGATAGTAATTAAAGTTTTCCAGATTCTCGTAAACCATGCTGTTATTATTTCCCTTGTCCGGATAGTACCAGTCTGCAGGATCTGCTTTTAAGGAAAGATCCATAGCACTGATAGAACCGGTAGGAACACGAGGGTCTACTTTTTTATAAAGATCGGCAAAATCGAATTTGCGATATTTTTTACTTGCAACTTCTTTCATATGATCATAACCGTCTTCCTGAATCCCCGCACAGTAAGGACGCGCTTCAAAGAGAGTTGCCGCTTTGTAATTGCCTTCGACTGCACTGCGTGGAACTTGGATGAGAGCTTTTACAAAATCTCTTTTGCCGTCCCCATCCATATCATAATCTGATTCCACATACACACAGTAGCGGACAATGTCAGATGTACTTGGATCATAGTTTTCTCCGCTTTTTCCGTCCGTAAAAGGGAAAACGGGTTGGGCCAGTCCTTTTTCAAATACTGGTACATTGCTATAATGTTTGTCTTTCATGGTAAACCTCCCAAATCATAATATAATATGATTTTTAAATTTTTCTCTACAGATAGTATAAGAGTTATTTGAGATTGCGTCAATATTTGACATTTTAAGGATTACGAAAATCATATTTCAACTGCCTGCATATATTATATTGAACGTTATAAAGTAATAAGGTATGCAGAAAAATGAAAGAATATGTAATGATATCACTGGAAACACATTTGTTTTTCGGGAGAATTATGAGAGAACATGCGCTGTTTCTCCTGGCTGCTTTCCCGGCAGGAGAAACGGAATATAGAAGCAGAGCAGACCGGTTCCGTGAGCAATTTGAAAAAGCGCTGGAACGGACTGTTCTGCTTTCTGATGGAATGGTAAGTGAAGATGTCCTATCTTCCGGGGAGGTGTTCACGGAAATTACGGAGATGGCAGAACGGCAGACGAGAAGGCTGACACAGATTCCGATCAATGTCCGGATCACGCAGGCGGAAAAGAGACTGCGGGCAGGCTGTAAGACATGTTCAGACCGAAGAATGGTACAACAGGTACGCCATCTGAATCAGTATGTTCTGCGTCTGTTGAATGGATTGATTGCATTCAAACAGAAGATATTGCAGGAGGTTACTTCTTGTAACCTGTATACTGCAAATTATCCGCTTCTGATTGAGCACATTCTCCGAGAGGCAAAGTTATATCGGCAGATTATAACAACACTGGAGAAAAAGGGCTGTATGCCGGAAAAAGATTTAAAGGAAGCAGAGCTGTTCTGGAACCAGATTATGATGGAACATGCCATGTTTATCCGTGGATTGCTTGATCCGACAGAATGTGAACTTATGGAAACGGCAGATGCCTTTGTCGGGGATTATTGCCGTCTGTTGGAAGAGGCGAGAAAGCAGGATTGCCGGACTATGGATGAATTGACAAGAAAGACATTGGAGACAACGGAGCAATACCGCGATTTTAAGGCGGCGGGAACAAAAGGAATTACAGGCTGTAGTATACGTTCCGTGATCCTTCCTCTGTTGGCAGATCATGTACTTCGGGAAGCCAATCACTATCTCCGCATTCTGAAAGATGAGGGGAAAGGGAGGGAATAAGTAATGGAACTATGTCAATATCCCTGCCAAGGTAGGACCCGTTATTTTACAATAGAAGTGATCCAGATTCCGATCGTATATAATCAATATGGGGATTATGACCCCAATGGACTTCTATATGTACTGGAAGAGGATTCTAAGAGGATACAAGAAGAGGCGGCCCGTAGATTTCAGCAGATTCCGCCACAGCCTTACGAGGAAGTACAGCCACTGGTAATCCGCGTGAATCTTGGCGATACTGTAAAAGTTTGCTTCCGTAACCGATTAAATCGCAGGCTTTCGATTCATGTGCAGGGCCTGGCATATGATGTGATGACTTCGGACGGTACCAGCACTGGGTTCAATCAGGATAGTACAACAGAACATGAAATAATATACACCTGGTATGCCAATACAGAAGGTGTTTTTTTATTTCATGACATGGCAGATCCCAGAAGCAGTGAAGAAGCTACGAATATTCATGGCCTCTTTGGTGCAGTGATCGTAGAGCCGCCTGGTGCAGAATGGTTTCATCCACAGACCGGGGAAGAGATTAGAAGTGGTCTGATGGCAGATATTTATCAGCCTGGGAAACCGGCTTTTCGGGAATACTCGGTGTTTTTCCATGATGAATTGGAGATTCTGGATAAGGATGGAAATCCTCCGATGGATCACCGGACGGGGCTGCCATCCTCCACAACGGCAATCAGCTATCGTTCGGAACCTATGAGAAACCGGATGCCGATGAGTCATGACCCGGCAGACTCCGGGGAGGAAATCTCAATGAGTTCCTGGGTATATGGAGATCCGGCACCTCCGATCCTAAGGGCATATGTGGGGGACCCGGCGAAAATCCGCCTGATTCATGGAGGAATCAAGGAGACGCATGTGTTCCATCTTCACAACCATCAATGGAGGCTGGAATCGGAAAATCCGGTTTCTACGATTATCGATTCCATCACGATCATTCCGCAGGAATGCTATACTCTTGATATTTTGTATGGTGCAGGAAGCAGGAACCGGGTCATTGGGGATGTGATTTTTCACTGTCATCTGTATCCGCATTTCCATGAAGGAATGTGGACTTTGTGGAGAATCTATGACCGACTGGAAGATGGTACCGGAAAACTGCCGGACGGAACTTCGGTGCCTGCGCTTCTTCCGTTAAAAGACCGGGAGCGGCCACTAAAGAAAGATGCACTTCATCCGGGATATCCGAATTTTATCCATGGAGAGGCAGGCATGCCGCCGCACCAGCCACCTTGCGGGGTCCTGGATGCAGAGGGAAATCCAGTGGTATGCCCGACACCGCTGGAAGAGGCGAATTTTGTGGAAAATGCAGCTCCTGGAGCATTATATACAGATACCTGTCCCTGCCACACTACAGGAAAATGTCATGCAGATAAGGAATGTGATGGCTGTGCAGAGTGTGAGGAATATGATGACGGTGCAGAGTGTGAGGAATGTGATGATGGTGCAGAGCGCGGCGACTGTAATAAGTGCTCCGCAATTGATACGCAGTTCGAGAACGTAAAGGTTTTTGAGATTGCGCTGGTACAGGCGAAGATTACGTACAATCAATATGGCTGGCATGACCCAGAAGGACGCTTTTTCGTTTTGAAAGAAGAATTGGAGCGTTATGGCGGTCTGGAAGCTTATATCCGTTTGGTGGAGGAACAGAAAATTCAGGTGGAACCGTTGGTAATACGTGCCAATGCGGGGGATTGTATTGAACTGCGTACAACGAATCTGCTGCCAGAATACCTGGAGGAGAACGCATTTCAGCTTAAGACCAGAACGGACATTGTAGGGCATCATGTGCATCTGGTGAAATTTGATACGATTACTTCTGATGGAGCGGCAAACGGCTGGAATAATATTGCGGGAGCGAGAAAATACGAAACATTAGTTGAGCGCTTCTTTGCAGATGAAGAATTGCGGACCGTATTTTTCCATGATCATTTGTTTGCAAATGCGCATCAATTACACGGTGTGTTTGGTGCATTGGTGATAGAGGAGGCAGGTGCGACCTTCCATAATATCCGGAACGGAGAAGAACTTCGGTCTGGAACGCAGGCGGTGATCCGGAGAAGGGATGGTTCTTCATTTAGGGAGTTTGCTCTATTTGTTCATGATTTCGCGTTCTTATTTGATAAAGATGGAAAACCGCTGAATCCTCCGGCAGTTCCAGGTTCTCATGATGACCCTGGTGTGATGGGAATCAATTACCGTGCGGAGCCAATGCGGGAAAGACTAAAAAGGAACGAGGATCCAGCCTATATTTTCAGTTCCTTCGTGCATGGAGATCCGGCAACTCCTGTTTTAGAAACGTATCCGGGAGATGAACTGATGATCCGGCTGATAGACGGGGCACATGAAGAGCAGCATGTATTTAATATCACGGGAATGTCATGGCAAAAAGAAGTGGCGGATAACAAGTCCCCACTGGCAGCTTCGCAGACAACCGGAGTTTCAGAGGCCTTCAATCTGAACATCAAGGAATCCTATCAGTCAGGAGATTATCTGTATTATTTTGGGGGAATCGATGATGCATGGCTTGGCCTCTGGGGAATTATCCGGGCCTATGATAAATATCAAGAATGCTTAAAGCCGCTCTGTAAAGGAAAAGATATGATCCGGCCGCTTCCTCCTTGTCCGGGAAGGAATGATGTGGTAAGGCGCTATGAAGTGGCAGCAGTTCAGACAAAACTGGTCTATAACCGGTATGGCGATCATGATCCGGATGGACTGATTTTTGTTCCACTGGAGGATGTGGATCTTGTGTTTGCCGGGAAATATTCTCCAAAGCCATTGATCCTTCGCGCAAATGTCGGAGACTGGCTGGAGGTCACATTGTATAATTTGTGGGACCCGGATCATCCAGTACCTTATTACGATTATCCGAGAGTACCGCTTGAGATGAAGCATAAGCC
>JALEKG010000030.1 GCA_022769185.1 Dorea sp.
GATAAAACATCTTGATTTTATGTTGATTGATATCCTGTCTTTGGAGATAAGCTTTTTAATTGCATATGCTTTTCGAAATAACTTGCATGGAAATATGTTTTTACCAGATATATATAGAACAATGGCTGTAATGATAGCGATTATAGATATCTGTATTGTTTTTTTTAGCAATAGTTATGAGTCAATAATTCGAAGAGGATATCTTGTTGAATTAAAAAAAGTCATGATTCATTGTATGTGGGTGGTTATATGCATTATTGTGTGGATGTTTGCGACCAAACAGTCTAATGCATATTCCAGAATCGTAGTTCTATCGATGTATCCGATCAGTGTCTTTATCATGAGCCTATTTAGAATGATATGGAAACGAATGTTGCGTATTAGGATCAGAGAAAATAAGGGTTATCATTATTTTCCTAGTGATTTCCTGTATATGTTTATTGTGTGGCGTAGTAATGATCAGTAACATTTCTTCTATTTTTGGGAATGGTTTGTCAGGATCAGAATATAAAATTGCAAAAATATTGATGATGCTTATGGTTTTTAACTTAGCTCTTACTTTTCCTAATAGTGTTTTTAATTCGTATATTTCTGCACATGAAGAGTTTATTTTTCAAAAGACGATGAATGTTTTACATAATATTATGAATCCATTCATCACGTTGCCTCTTCTTATCTTAGGATATGGTTCAATTGGAATGGTTTTGGTAACAACTTTTTTAACAATTGTGTCATTTATAGTTAATATTTTGTATTGTATGAAAAATCTGAAAATGAAATTTCAATTTCATGATATACAGTTTTCAAAGTTTAAAGAGTTATGGTCGTTTACCTTTTTTATTTTTTTGAATCAAATTATTGACCAGATAAACTGGAGTGTTGATAAGTTTCTTATTCCTGATGAATACTAATTAACATTTATTCACTGACTTAATTCAGTGGTACAGTCTTCGTGAGGGTGGTTCTCATCCTCCGTGAGACTGGTTCAGAAAGCCCGTGCAGATGGTTCACGACTGTCGGAATCTACAGCAGGAGAGGAGTTGTTCTTCTGGTACGGAGAAGAAACAGGTGCCCCTGTGTATGTTTATCGTTTTGTCAATCTGATGGGACATAGCAGACCGAAATATAATAGTGCGATCAGCACCTTCTGCTGGGCTGTAGCAAATGATGAGGAGTTCACTGTGAATGATAGAAGCACAGAGTTGGAAGTGCTCTACATTGATGACCTTGTGGAAGGGATGTTTGGCCTGCTGGAAGGTAAGGAGAAGCACTGTGAGTTTGATGGTGTTGAAACTCTCGCAGATGAAAATGGAAGATACTGCTATGTTCCGGTGACACATAAGGTTACCCTCGGTGAGATTGTAGATTTGCTTCAAGAGTTCAAACAGCAGCCACAGACGCTGCTGATGCCGAAGATGCCGAACGGATCTTTCGCCAAAAAGCTGTATAGCCTGGAATTTAGAAACTCGGGGAGCATTAAATTTCTATAAATATTCTTAATATTTTATAAATAAGCTACATACAAAATTTAGAAACCCAGGGAGCATGAAAATTCTATAAATATTCTTAATATTTTATAAATAAGCTACATACAAAGGAATAAAAACAATCAGATTATATAAGCTCGAGGAGCATTAGATTCCTGATCCAGGAAAAGATAGACGAGTTCTTTAAACATAAGATGAGGGGGAGGCCTATGAAGACAACTTTATTGATTATGGCTGCTGGTATTGGAAGCCGATTTGGTGGTGGAATTAAGCAATTAGAACCGGTGGGAAAGCATGGAGAAATTATCATGGATTATTCGATTCATGACGCCATTAAAGCTGGTTTTAACAAGATTATTTTTATCATCCGGAAGGATATTGAAGAAGATTTCCGGGAAGTGATTGGAAATCGGATTGAAAAGATCTGCACGAACTTAGGAGTAGAGATTAACTATGCATTTCAGGGGCTGACGGACATCCCGGATGGATATGACGTTCCGGATGGTCGTACTAAACCGTGGGGAACGGGACAGGCAGTTCTTGCAGCAAAGGAACTGGTCCGGGAACCTTTTGCAGTTATCAATGCCGATGACTATTACGGGAAAGAAGCATTTGTCCAGTTACATGACTGGCTGGTGATGGAGCATGCAGAGAATGCGGTTTCTATGGCAGGATTTATTTTGAAAAATACTCTTTCTGACAATGGTGGTGTCACGAGAGGTGTCTGTAAAGTGACAGACGGACATACTCATGTGGTAGATGTTGTGGAGACGAGTAATATCATCAAGGGGGAAGACGGACCAGAGGCAGATGGTGTAAAACTTGATCCTAATACATATGTGTCCATGAATATGTGGGGATTTCCGGCAGAGGAAGGAAAAGCACCAGCATTTCTGCAGACATTGGAAGCTGGATTTGAAACATTTTTCAGAGATACCGTTCCGGGAAATCCATTGAAAGCAGAATACTTACTGCCGACCCTGATCGGGGAACTTCTTCGTAATGGCACATATACCGTTAAAGCACTTCCGACACAGGATCAGTGGTTCGGAGTAACATACAAAGAAGACAAGCTGATGGTTGTGAAAAGCTTCCGAAAGCTTTTGGAAGACGGAGTTTATGAGGAAGAACTGTTCTCCGACTTGAAGTGATTTTAATTTTTAGAAGAGTATTTCGGCAGATTTTTCTACATACATAATTGGATTTATTCAGAGAATTTAGAAGCCCAGGGAGCATTAAATTTTTATAAACAAATAAATCCGTATTTACAAATTATCGAAAATCAGTTAAAATGTGAACAAGATTAGAAAAGGCAGTGAGTGGGTAAATAATATGAAGACAGTAAGTGATCGGATATTCGAACTTTTAAGCGAACACGGAATGAGTCAGAAGGAATTTGCACAAAAAACCGGAATTGCGGAGAGTACGATCAGTGACTGGAAGAAGAAAAGGACGAATCCGGTTTCGGATAAGATACTTATTATTAGTGAGGTATTAGGAGTATCCCCTTATTATTTGTTATCCGGAGTAGAACATAGTGGGGAACGAAGCAGGGAAAACAGGACATATGTGATAGCGAAGGATACGGAATTGGGAAGGCTTATCGAAGTATATCAAAATCTGGACGGAGGAATGCAAAAACAGTTGCTTGGATATATGACCGCATTATCAGAATTGAATCAGAACGAAAAGTAAGAAAAACAGGTGCAATATGAAATGCACCTTGTTTTTAAAGGTAATAATACGTATAAACGGATACATAATGAAATATGAAGTGGATGGGAAATTAATAAAATATGGAATGAGTATGCAAAGTATTATGTGACACAATTTATGATTTCAGGTTGCATCGAATATGTTAGTTATGAATAAAACCGAGATAGATATGTTCAGAGAGAATATAAGGAGAAGATTTTTGTAGATTAAGTTGTAAATTAAAAAAAGTATAGTATTTTATTCTCTTATATGCTATAATCAGCCTATAGGGTTCCTCTGCATATGTGGAGGAAAGATTATGAAGCAAAGGAAAAAGTTAAAGGAACTTACGCTCAAGGACAACTTCATGTTTGGTGCAGTGATGATGGAAGAAGAAAACTGCAAAAGATTTCTGGAACTTGCATTAGATTTTCCCATTGAACGCGTGGAAGTCAGCAAGGAGAAGAGTATCGTATATCATCCGGAATACAAGGGAATCCGTTTGGATGTCTATGCAAAGGATGAGAAGAATACGCGCTATAACGTGGAACTGCAGGTGGCAAAGAAACCGGAACTTGGGAAGCGTGTCCGCTACTATCATGGACAGATCGACATGGAATCTCTGTTAAGCGGAAGTGATTACACAGAACTTCCAGATGTTTTCGTCATATTTATCTGTGATTTTGACCCGTTTGGGGAGAAAAAGTACCGCTATACCTTCGAACGCCGCTGTACAGAAGATCCAGATCTTTATTTAAAGGAAGGATGTAAAAGTATCTTCCTGAGCACCAGAGGAGAAAATGACAGAGAAGTTCCAAAAGAGCTTGTGAAGTTTCTACATTTTGTAAAAGCAGATCTAAACGAGAGTGAAACTGATTTTGAAGATGATTTTGTAGAAAAATTACAGGAGACAATTCACAGAATTAAATCGAATCGTGAAATGGAGGAGCGATTTATGATTTTCGAAGAAATGCTGAGAGATGAACACGCCGAAGGAAAAGCTGAAGGAATTATCGAAGGAAGGGCCCAAGGAATCATCGAAGGAAAAGCTGAAGGAATTATCGAAGGAAGGGTCCAAGGAATCATCGAAGGAAAAGCTAGTGCAGTTTGTGAATTACTGGAAGATCTGGGGCACGTACCAGAGGATATCCGGATCAGAATCGAAAGCGAGAAAAATCTGGAAACCCTGGCAAGATGGCATAAACTGGCAGCGAAAGCAGATTCTTTGGAAGAGTTTCTGAATCAGATGTAAAAAGAATGATCAAATAATCAATAACATCAATTTCTATGACCGAATGTTGCAAATCTATCATAGTTTACAATATTCGGTTATCATAACAATCACAATATTCATGCCGGTTCAGGCAAATTTCAATTAGAGATGCAGGGGAATTCTATCTTATGTATATTAGTTTTTTAAGATAAAGATACGTATAAACGGAAAAATATTGAAATAAGGAGATGAAAATTTAGAAACCCAGGGAGCAATAAATTTCTATAAATATTCTTAATATTTTATAAATAAGCTACATACAAAGGAATAAAAACAATCAGATTATATAAGCTCGAGGAGCATTAGATTCCTGATCCAGGAAAAGATAGACGAGTTCTTTAAACATAAGATGAGGGGGGGAAAGCCTATGAAGACAACTTTATTGATCATGGCTGCCGGTATTGGCAGTCGCTTTGGCGGTGGAATTAAGCAATTAGAACCAGTGGGAAAGCATGGAGAGATCATCATGGATTATTCGATTCATGACACCATTAAAGCTGGATTTAACAAGATTATTTTCATTATCCGGAAGGATATTGAAGAGGATTTCCGGGAAGTGATCGGGAACCGGATTGAAAAGATCTGCACAAGATTAGGAGTAGAGACGGAGTATGCATTTCAGAGTCTGACAGATATTCCGGAAGGTTATACTGTTCCAGGTGATCGTACCAAACCGTGGGGAACAGGACAAGCTGTTCTTGCGGCGAAAGAGCTGATCCATGAGCCTTTTGCGGTCATCAATGCAGATGACTATTATGGGAAAGAAGCATTTGTCAGATTACATAACTGGCTGGTAATGGATCATGAAGAGAATGCAATTTCCATGGCAGGTTTTATATTGAAGAATACATTGTCGGATAATGGTGGTGTAACAAGAGGTATCTGTAAAGTGACAGATGGCCATACACACGTTGCAGATGTTGTGGAGACGAGTAATATTATCAAGGGCGAAGAGGGACCGGAAGCGGATGGTAGGAAACTTGATCCTGAAACATATGTATCCATGAATATGTGGGGATTTCCTGCAGAAGAAGGAAAAGCACCGACATTTATACAGACGCTGGAAGAAGGTTTTGAAGAATTTTTCAGGGATATCGTTCCGGATAATCCGTTAAAAGCAGAGTACTTACTGCCATCATTGATCGGGGAACTTCTTCGGGATGGTTCTTATACCGTCAAAGTACTTCCAACACAGGATAAATGGTTCGGAGTAACTTACAAAGAAGACAAGCCAATGGTCGTGGAAAGCTTTCGGAAACTGATAGAAGAGGGAGTGTATCGGGAAGAATTATTTTCAGATTTATCTGATTAGAATAATGTATCGAATAAAACGGAATAGTTATGTGATCTATCCTATGTGTGTACATAATTTCATTTTAATGTAAATGAATGGACATTGCTTTTTGCGGAAAGTCATGGTATCATTAGTTTACTGTTATATATGCTATCTCGAGTTTGGAAGTAAAAACGGCGTAACCCTTGAAAATACTGGGCTGCGCCGATTTCTTTGTATGGCTCTCTGGCATCTTTTTAGGTGTTTGAAAAAATTTAATAGCGAAGCATACGCTGTATCTGTTGTCGTGTTCTATACTTGTTATCCAGTTCTACATCAAATACTTTTTGACATGCGTCTAATACTTCGTCATAATAAGTGAATTGGTAATTGTTTGCATCAAGAGGTACACAAGTGTATTTCTTCAATGCTTCTATGATTTTTCCTACAGGATATTTGTTTTCCAGTTTTGCCTGAAGCAGTCTTATAAGTACAAGTGCTGTAAAACAGGTTGTAAAGTGTGCATCTATGTGGTCATTCGTACGGACGTAAACAGGTCTTGAATCGAATTCTGTTTTGGATATTTTAAAGGTGTCTTCAATACGGATGAGACCTCTGTAGATTTCTCTCATTTCAATATCTGACATCTTAAGTTCGCTTGTAACAATGGAATAATAACCATCGTATTTTTGTTCTTCTTCGATCTTTGCCAGGTCTAATTCCAGAGCTTTCCCTTCTACGATCTCGCCGGTGTTTTTATCAAAGGAAATGTTCAAAATATAGGAAGCAGATCCGGCAGAAGTTACCCTGTCATATTTTTTCGGGTGTTTTATGAGGTCTTTTGCTCTTTGAACCATGACTTCCCTGTCCTTGCGTTGTTTCTTCGCATATTTTTCTGAATAGTAGACCATCTGCTTTTGGTCGATGCTGACTGTCTTTTTTGATTTCTTTTTATTTCCGGGTTTGGTTACATTCACGTGTAAATCTTTTGGGTGGATGCGGGATTTATGTTTAAAAACGATTTCCTGCTCCTCGTCATTTTTTATCTTATCTGTAATAAATCCCCCTTCAAGTACCCAGCTTTTGAACTCTGCATCAGCACCTCTTATTGATTGTCCATACACATAACCGTCGCGGTGATTGACTTCACCCTTATTATCGCCATTCAAAAAGTAAATGTTGTCAGAAGTATTCAATCCCCGGTCAGCTACAAATATAATGCGCCCATCAGAGAATTCATTTTTAACCCGGTTAATAATCGGTCTCATATGGACTTTTTCTGACTCATTTCCGGGAAAAAGATCAAAAGCCAGCGGGATACCCTTCCGATCCATAAGCAGCCCCATTTCCACAATCGGGTCAGGTCGATGGTTCTTTTCGGGTCCCCGTTTCCTATATTTTGCAGATACAGGATTTCCGTCTTTATCAACTGGGTTTCCATTATCATCAAGGGTGTCCATGTCAGAGCGGCCAATGTCAAAATAATAGTTGGTACAGTCAAAGTAAGAGACAGACATGTCTCTTGTGCATATTTTATCGGAGTGGTCATAAATCCATATCTGTAAATCTTCGTTATTATCACAGATGATGTCAAGAGCGTGATAAATATCATCGATAGAAAAGGTTCCAAAGTTTTCAAAGTAAAAATCTTTATGGTCAAAAGTTCCTTTCTTTGAAGCTGGATTCAGAATACGGGAAAATACAAGCAGCCGGAAAACCTGATCTACACTGTACTTAATGGAAAGGTTTCTTGTTTTCCAGTGCCAGAACTTATCAATTTCTAATTGTTTATATAGTTCTTTAAGGATAGCATAGCCTACATTTTTGATATCATCAGTTTGAACGGACATTTTGGAATTACAATCAATGGACATTCTAATGGATTTATTGTTTTTCTTTTCTTCAGTCATTTCCTTGGCTTTTTGTGTAAAGAAAGCAATAGGGTCATCGTATTTCTTCTTTAGTTCACTTAAATAACCCAAGCTTTCGATTGTACGTTCCCGGGATCCTTTTTGCGGAACATGGTATTTCTCTCTGATAGAGAGATAAATATCGCCGTTTGGCTTCTTTTGCTTATTTAAATACATAGGTAAGTACCTCCCATTACTTACTATTATATCATATAAAGCTATATAAAGCCATACATAAAATACAAAATGTTGACAAAAAATTTCCAGTAACCACAAGGGATAACTGGATTAACAATAATTATTAACTTCCAAACTCAGGCGGAGAAGCAATCTGGTGGGCACCAGTGATCGCAGAAAGTATATGCCTTGTCATGGCACTTGGAATGTATAGAAGGTATGCGAAAACTTTAAATAAATAAGAAAAGATAAGAAAAACAAAAAAATTGAAAATTAATGTTGACAATTTGAAAAATATTGGTATAATAATATTTGTTCGCTGAACAAAACATGAACCAATGCGGATTGGTGTAATGGCAGCACAGCAGACTCTGACTCTGT
>JALEKG010000034.1 GCA_022769185.1 Dorea sp.
GATTACAGTACCATGTGGAAGGTAACAGAAGATCAAAGCTATGGTGATGGGTATGTTTGGGATGATACCGGCTATCTGGGTTATGTTTTCTGGGATCCGGTACAGGAAATTACAATGAATGACGTGACTTATCACGTTCCACGTGCAAGAGGTTACTCTGCTTATACGATTTTGCCTGCAGGAACTTCCGACAAACAAGACAGCAACTCTTCAAAGACAGATGGAACTTCTGAAAATGGTGCTGCAAAGACTGGTGATACTACTCCATTAGCTTTGTATCTCATTCTTCTTGCAGGAGCTGCAGTTGTAGGTGGAACTGTTGTTGTAAAGAGACGTAGAAGATAGTAAGTTGATAGATTTTTTGTATACTTAAAAACAGAATACAAAAGCGTTTCTTTGGATTAACAAATAAATGAAAAAGAAATCTCCTGGGATGGTAGTGTGGAAACTACATTCCAGGAGATTTTTTTATTATGCATGCGATAAAAGTAAGACAGCAAAAACACCTCCGAGGGAGGTGTTTTTGTTGTCGTTATAGTTATCTAAAGGAATGAGAGTAAAGTGCTGCACCGGTTTTGTTGTCCCGGTGGTCTACTTTATGAGGGGGGAGATAGTTGAATGTGTCTTTCAACTATCTAATACATAGTATAAAAGGTAAATATGTCTAAAGTATGTTAAATCTCTTAAAGAAATCGAAAAAATCTTAAGAACACCTTAAATCTGGTAGCTTTTATTGGGTAGAACGTTTATAATTGGAGAAGACTAAATATCTGAGAAAGTATTAACTTGGATAGATGGAGGTTTGGTTGAAATATGAAGAAAGAACAAGGACATATCATTAAAGAAGTGCATCCTGATTCAATTGCCGAGGAGCTGGAGATTGCACCAGGGGATGTCCTGCTTGCGATTAATGATAAAGAGATAGAAGATGTATTTGATTACCGGTATCTGATGAAGGACGAATATGTGGAAGTGCTGATTCGGAAGCCGGATGGCGGAGAATGGCTTTTAGAAATAGATAAAGATTATGACGAAGATCTGGGTGTGGAATTTGAGAATGGCCTGATGAGCGAGTATCGTTCATGCAGTAATAAATGTATCTTCTGTTTTATCGATCAGATGCCGCCGGGAATGCGTGATACGCTGTATTTTAAGGATGATGATTCCAGATTATCGTTTCTGCAGGGGAATTATATTACACTTACGAATATGAAACAGAAAGATATTGATCGGATCATTCATATGCAGCTTGCACCGATTAATATTTCTGTCCAGACAACGAATCCGGAGCTTCGCTGTAAGATGCTGCATAACCGGTTCGCCGGAGAGAAGCTGAAGTTTCTGGATGATCTGTATGAAGCGCACATTGAGATGAATGGCCAGATCGTGCTTTGTAAAGGAGTAAATGACGGAGAAGAGCTGGAACGTTCTATTCGGGATCTGTCAAAATATCTTCCATTTATGAGAAGTGTATCTGTAGTGCCGGCAGGGCTTACAAAGTACAGGGAGGGTCTATATCCGCTGGAACTTTTTAGTAAAGAAGAAGCAGAGCGTGTAATTGATCAGATTGAGGCTCATCAGCAGAAATTTTATGAGAAGTTCGGACTGCATTTTATTCATGCCAGTGATGAATGGTATATTATGGCCGGAAGGGAATTCCCGGAAGAAGAGCGTTACGATGGATATATCCAGCTGGAAAATGGCGTTGGTATGATGCGCCTTTTAAGAACAGAAGTCGAGGAGGAACTGAAGAGGATTCGTCAAGGTGAAGAATATTCGGTATTAAAGGAGAAACTAGATCGAACCATTACGATTGCAACCGGAAAGCTGGCCTATCCCACGATTCAAAAATTCGCAGATGAGCTGATGGAAGCATTTCCGAAGCTTCATATTAATGTATTTGCAATTCGGAATGATTTCTTTGGTGAGACTGTTACAGTATCGGGGCTGATCACAGGACAGGACCTGGTAAAACAGTTACAGGAGTATCAGGAGGCGGGAGTCCATCTGGGAGACACTTTGCTGATCACCTGTAATATGTTAAGAAGCGGAGAACGGGTATTCCTGGATGATATGACGGTGCAGGAGCTGGAAGAGGCACTTCATGTGCATCTGACCGCTGTGGAAAATGAAGGAAAAGAATTGATTCGTGCGATCCTGGAGCCGGAATATGAGATGGGCCGTGTCAACGATGAAGACAGCTTCGTCTATGTACAGGGCTATGACCGGGGAGATGAAGTATAAAAAAAGACTGTTGGAAAAGAAGCTGTATGACTTTTGTTACGCTGTATTTTTCAACAGTCTTTTTGGTTGTTCTTATGCAGGGTTAACGTGGATCATAATATGCTTGGTGTTTGGGAAATCTGCTTCTACTTTGTCGTGTACCCGTTCAGCGATGTCATGTGCGTCTCGAAGGGACAGATCACCGTCTACTGCAATCTCAGTATCAATATAGATTTTATTTCCAAACATTCTGGTGCGAAGAAGATCCAGACGGATGACTCCATCTTGATTTTTGATATAATCTGCCAGTGTTTGTTCGTATTCATCGTTGCAGGAAGTGTCCAGCATTTTGTTCAACGCATCTTTTAAGATATCAAAGGCCACTTTCAGGATGAAACAGCAGATAATTACGCTGGCAATTGGATCAAGTACCGGGAATCCAAGCATGGCACCT
This sequence comes from Dorea sp., assembly GCA_022769185.1. GTDB lineage: Bacteria > Bacillota > Clostridia > Lachnospirales > Lachnospiraceae > Dorea_A. The sequence continues at coordinate 2,678 of JALEKG010000034.1, forward strand.
CCGATACCGATCAGGGAACCGATGGATGAAAATGCGTCTGACCGATGATGCCATGCATCTGCCATGAATGCAGCAGAATCCAGTATCTTTGCATAATGGCGTGTATACCAGAACATCCCCTCCTTGACAATAATGGAAACAATAGCCGCTATCAGGGCAATTGCGGTTGGGGTATTTAACTCATTGTAATTTCCGGCAATAATTTTCTCGATTCCGGAAATCCCGATTCCAAGCCCGGTAGTCAGAAGAATGGCGCCAAGGATGATAGAGGCCACACACTCCAGGCGTTCGTGGCCGTAAGGATGGTTTTTATCGGCTTTCTTTTTAGAAAGTTTTACGCCCAGAAAAGCGATAAACGTTGCGAATACATCGGACATGGAGTGAATCGCATCGGATACCATGGCTCCGGAATGCCCAATAATTCCGGCAAATAACTTAAATGCAGTTAAAAGTACATTTCCCAGAATACCTACGGTTGAAATGCGGCCAACAATCTGGGATTCATTGATGTTCTTGTTTTCGTCTGTCATAGCATAACCTCCATTAAATTGTGGTTCCAGAGGTAAAAAAACACACCCGTGGAACATAAATTGTACTGTCCCACAGATGTGTATGATTCTCATCTGCTGCCGGTCATTGTCCGGCCCGGCTTCCGCATCTGCTTCCAGATGCCGCCTGATCAGTTTGTACTGTAAATCCCGCATCCATTTGGATGTTTGCAGTGCAAAGAGATTTCTATATATAATATACAATAAATCACGAAATGTCAATCCTGTTTTTCTTATATTTCCCAGTCAATATGATAGACCTTAATCGGACGTCCTTTCATATGATCGGATTTCCGAAATGTGGTATGGGCAAGACCTGCACTTTCCAGTTTCTGCAGAATACGGTTAGCGTCTCTTACCGTAATGTGGAAGTTTTCGGCAAGTTCATTGCTGGTCAGATCGCGATGTCCGATTAGCAGGATCATTCGGTTCAGCCGATGGATCGTCGTGGTGGCAAGAGACGATTTTTCGGCAATTTCCTGAATCTGAGGAGTCAGCATATAGCTGGAAATGACGGGCTTTTCGGAATATAAAGGACCAATCAGTTGGTTTTCTGCATCTACCAGATAGGAATCTCCAGAGGTGCCGGAGGCTTTGAACGCAGTCGTGGCATTGGTGATTGCTTCATCCAGGGTATTTCCGATCCCATAAGAGACAGCCAGTTGAAAATCGAGATATTCATGAAGATAGCTGGATATAATGCTTTTTTGAAAATCATTTGTCAGATAGGACAGGAAGGCTTTTTCTGTCAATATCAGGCAGGTGTCTCTTTTTTGCTGGATCAGAAAATCAACATCATTTTTTTTGGCAAATTCGAGCAACGCTTTTTTTAACGTGAGATCCAGCAGCTCATTCCAGACTTCTCCTTCCGTCTCAATAGGAGAGATGGCGATGACTGCAGGAGCATGAGCAGTCAGTTTTTCGACCTTTATCTTGGAAATCAGTAGCTGGAGAGTCTGATGGAGGTATTCATCTGTAGCAGTAGCAAATACGCAGGGAATCTGTAATTCTTTGAGCTTTGGAACCAGATTCCCATAACGGCAGATGACCATGTCAATTCTATCTTCGGACCAGAGCCTCTGAATATTCTTTAGCGCAAGATCCTCAGCATGATACAATTCATCCAGAGATGCAGAGGAAAGCCATCTGGTGAAATCAGGGAACATGGAATTGATGTTCTCATATTCCAAAAGGTCATATACGGAAGCAAAAGGCTTAGTATTAAGGAATACATCGAACACAATGCGCTCCGGTCTAAGATTATGGTTTTCGATCATCAGGGACAACGGAATCCGGTAAAAGCTTTCATTATCCGTGGCAAGTGAAAGCAGGGGGACCGAAATATGAGGGATGGCTTTCTCCAGGACTGTCTGCACAACGATACCAGTAGTTAATATACCATCTGCCCATTTCTCGTGAGTGTAATAAAGATCCTTTAATTCTGTAAAAGAATGATATTCAATGACTTTGTAATCAATCTGTTCGGAATAACTGTGTAACATATCTTTTAGGTATTGTGATAAATAAGTAGATGAAATAATTAAAAGATGTGACTTCATAAAAGTTCCTCCCAAAGCTTTGTATTCTTCTATTTTCGAACAAAATGTTCCAAAAATCAAGAATTGTATTCCAAAAATCGAAAAACATCGAAACTTTTATTCAATTCTAACAAAATATAGAAAGTGTTTATAAATGTATTTACAGTTTAAATAGTAAAGGTGTAAAATTCGATAAAAGAAAAGTTCCTTTAATGTTCCATAAATGAGTGGAAATAGAGGAGGGACGATTTATGAGTAAAAAGAATAAACAGAAAACAGTAATGGATCCATTTCAGGCATGGTCTCATAAATATGGACGACTGGGAACAGTAATTGCTTTGATTTACATGGTTTCTATTCCGTTTGTTGTATTAACCGTTTATGATGCAATGCCATCATTTGGAGAAGTTATTAACGTTGCAACGATCGGTATCCTGATGATTTATATCCCGGTTGGTATTTCAGAAGCAATCAGTTATACGCCAATCCTAGGAAGTTCTTCTTATCTGACATTTATTACAGGAAATATTATGAATCTGAAGCTTCCTGTTGCAATCAATGCGATTAAACTGGCAAAGAAAGAACAGAATACGCCGGAAGGTGATGCAATTGCATCTGTTGCAGTAGCAGTGTCTTCAATCATGACGGTTATCATTCTGGCAATTGCTGCTCTGTTGAGCTCTCAGATCGCATTCGTATTTGAGATCCCACAGGTGAAGACGGCTTCTAACTATATCATTCCTGCATTGTTTGGTTCTCTGACACTGGGACTTTTTGGAAACAGCAGTTCTGGAAACAAGATTGTAAAACATGGTATCAGAGGAGTCATTCCTGTATTGATCATCGCAACATTGCTTTCTCTGTTTGTAAGAATTACTTCCGGCGGTTCTCTGTTCGGAGCAGTTGGATTCATCATTATTGCAATGCTTCCAATCGCAATTATTACATCCCGTATTCTTTGGAAGAAAGGTAAGATTACTGTAGAAGATAATCCTGCTATGGTGAAAAAAGAGGATTAGGAACTAGTCTGAAAGAGTGTAATATTTCCCTGACAGCTGAATGTGAAAACATTGGCTGTCAGGGATTTTTTTAGAGCGAATGCAGTATGGAAGTTGTGGTATAATATAAATAGAATGAAAATAATACCAGGATAGAAAGAAGGAATCCAGATGATTTACGAAGGACAGATCTGTCGGTCTCCTATGGAACGCTCAGCATTTATGCTTCCTGTCATGGTCGGATGTTCGTATAACAGATGTAAATTTTGTAATTTATTCCGTCATCTGAAATACCGGGAGCTGCCGATGGAACAGATTGAAAATGAATTAAAGCGGGTAAAAGAACTGAATGGAAATCCCAGGAAGATATTTCTGGGAGATGGAAATGCGTTTGGATTAAAGGCGGAGCATATACTGAATATTCTGGAAAGGATCCATGCGTATTTTCCGGAGTGTCGATGCATTAATATGGATGCAACCGTAACCAGTATATTGAAAAAGTCAGAGGAAGAGTTACAGATGCTTCATGCAAATGGGGTACAGCATCTATATCTTGGAATCGAAAGTGGTCTGAATGATGTACTTGAATTCATGACAAAGGGGAATAATCTGACACAGGCAGAAGAGGCAATCCGAAGACTTCAGGAACATGGAATGATCTATGATGCGCATATTATGACAGGCGTCGCCGGGAAGGGACGAGGGGTAGAAAATGCAGAAGCGCTGGCTGACTTTCTGAATCGGACGCATCCTGGAAATGTGGTGAATTTCTCGATGTTCCTTCACAAGGAAGTACCGTTGTATCAGGATATTTTGGCAGGTTCTTTTACTCCGGCAAACGAGCTTGAGAACTTAATAGAAGAACGGAGACTTCTGGAACTGCTGGGAGATAGTGAGAAGGGAAAAAGCTGTAAAATGAATTATGAGGGATTCCATGACTATATCCAGTTTCGTGTGCGAGGAATTCTTCCGGATGACAGAGCAAAGATGCTTGCAAAACTGGATCAGAAAATTCTGGAATATGGAGAGCATACAGAAGAGTATTCTTATGTTCAGGGAGAATGCCCTTGTCTGGAAAGGTGCGAAGGTCAGAAGGAAGTGTGGAGTATTCTTGATCCAATTGATTAGAAATTATTGACAAATAATCCTGATTAGAATATACTAACCCTGTAGTTGAGAAGAGTTATCATCAACGAGAGATAAAGGTTAGGATAAAGGAGTGCATCAAAATGACACTGAAAGATTTACCAATTGGTAAGAGCGCGACTCTTTTGACTGTCGGAGGCGAGGGCGCTTTAAGACAACATTTTCTTGATATGGGTCTGATTCCGGGAGCAGATGTGACGATGGTAAAGTATGCACCTATGGGAGATCCGGTAGAACTCAGAGTACATAGTTATGAGCTGACGCTTCGCCTGGCAGATGCTGAAAAGATTGAGATTGGGAATGTCCGTGAGGCAGTAGAGAATCCAGACAGTATGGCGAAAAAGGCAATTCCGCATCCGGGGCTTGGAGAAGGCGGAAAGTATCATATCAAAGCAGATGAGAATCCGCTCCCAGATGGGACGACAATGACATTTGCGCTTGCCGGAAACCAGAACTGTGGGAAGACAACATTATTTAATCAGCTGACCGGGTCAAATCAGCATGTTGGGAATTTCCCTGGTGTAACTGTGGACCGCAAGGATGGTATGATCAAGGGGCATGCGGATACGCTGGTGACAGATCTTCCGGGAATCTATTCCATGTCTCCGTATTCCAGTGAAGAGATTGTTACCCGTAATTTTGTGTTGAATGAACATCCGAAGGGAATCATTAATATTGTTGATGCGACAAATATAGAGAGGAATCTGTATCTTACCATGCAGCTGATGGAATTGGATGTGCCGATGGTACTTGCGCTGAATATGATGGATGAGGTATGGGAAAATGGCGGTTCTATCCTGGTGAATGAGATGGAGGAAGAACTGGGGATCCCGGTGGTGCCAATCTCAGCAGCTAAAAATCAGGGGATTGATGAATTGATACAGCATGCACTCCATGTAGCGAAATACCAGGAACGTCCGAGCAGACAGGATTTTTGTGATGCAGACGATCATGGCGGTGCAGTACATAGATGCCTTCATGGGATCATGCATCTCATTGAAGACCATGCAAAAGAAGCAGACATTCCTGTAAGGTTTGCTGCATGTAAGCTGGCAGAAGGAGATCAGCTGATTCTGGATCAGCTTCACCTGGATGAAAATGAGAAAGAGCTTCTGGAGCATATTGTAAAACAGATGGAGATGGAACGTGGTCTTGACCGTTCTGCTGCAATTGCAGATATGCGTTTTACTTTTATTGAAAAGGTATGTAAGGAAACGGTTGTCAAACCGAAAGAGAGTAAGGAACACTTAAGAAGCATCAAAATGGATAAGATCCTTACGGGAAAATATACAGCAATTCCGTGCTTTGTCGGAATTATGGCGGCCGTGTTCTGGCTGACATTTAACGTGATCGGAGCCTTTCTGTCCGATATTCTGGATCTGGGAGTTACAGGTCTTACAGAAATCGTAGATCAGGCACTTAAGGCATGGAATGTAAATGAAGGTTTGCATTCATTGATTATTGACGGTATTTTTAACGGCGTGGGAAGCGTCTTAAGCTTTCTTCCGATTATTGTCACACTGTTTTTCTTCTTGTCTATTCTGGAAGATAGCGGGTATATGGCAAGAGTTGCATTTGTTATGGATAAACTGTTACGTAAGATTGGATTGTCCGGACGGAGTATCGTACCGATGCTCGTTGGATTTGGATGTACCGTTCCGGGCGTTATGGCAAGCCGTACGCTTCCGTCAGAGCGTGACCGTAAGATGACGATCCTTTTGACGCCATTTATGAGCTGTTCGGCAAAACTTCCAATCTATGCTTTTTTTACGGCAGCATTTTTCCCAGATCGTGGGGCAATCGTGATGGTTGCATTATATTTCGGAGGTATTCTTGCAGGAATCCTCATGGCAATACTGATGCGTGGAACAATGTTTAAAGGGGAGGCAGTTCCATTTGTGATGGAGCTTCCGAATTACCGTATGCCGGGAGCAAAGAACGTAGGACAGCTTTTGTGGGAGAAGGCAAAGGATTTCCTGCAGAGAGCGTTCACGGTAATCTTTATTGCGACAATCGTAATCTGGTTTTTACAGACCTTTGATCTTCATATGAATGTAGTAACCGATTCGCAGAACAGTATTCTGGCAATGGTCGCGGGTGTAATTGCACCGGTATTTGGACCTTTGGGATTTGGAGACTGGAGAATCTCTACAGCACTGATCACCGGATTTATGGCAAAAGAGAGTGTGGTTTCTACACTTTCCGTATTATTTGGAACTACGGCGCAGCTGGTGAGTGTAATCACACCACTGGCAGCAGCAAGCCTTCTGGTGTTCTGTCTCCTATATACCCCTTGTGTTGCAGCAGTCGCTTCGATTAAGAGAGAATTAGGCGGGAAATGGGCAGCAGGCGTAGTCATCGGACAATGCGTCATCGCATGGCTTGCGGCACTGCTTGTCAGATGTGTTGGAATGCTATTTATTTAAATAGAATCTATTAAAAAAGAATCCTCAGGGAAAAGCGGAGGTTAAGCGATTAGCCTCGGAGCGTTTCCTGGGGATCCTTCGTGATAAAGATAAAATTAAAGCATTTCAATAAATGCAGCGATTCGGGTGTTCAGCTGTCCGATATCTGCCTGTGAGTAATCGGTCTCTACATTAATATATGGGAGCCCTTTCTTTTCGTTAACAAATCTGCGGATTGCAAGTGTTTCTACGTTATAGGTATGGCATGCCTGAAGCGTCATTTCTACCACTCCGTCAACTTTATATTCGTCGATCAGACGTCCAAGCAGTTCCAGTCTGTTCGGGTTTGGAGTCATTACGGAGCATCCGATGTTCAGGTAACGTCTTGCAAGTGCATCGTATACATCCGGGTTGTCTTCGTCTACCAGTTTGTCGATGGATTTTGCACCACTGCAGTTTTCGTATGTAACAACAACACCGCCATTATCTTCTACAGCGCGGATCACTTTTTCGGTCGCGCCTCCGATCGGACATCCGGTGATCAGGATACGAGGCTTCTTTTCCAGCATCTTTCCTTCTGCATATTCGGCCTTAATCTTGGCAGTCAGTGCATCTACTTCTGCAGGGATGGCACTTCTGTCAAATTTAAATCCGCTTCCGTACAATACTTTAAACAGATCCTGGCCGGTGATTGGTGCCGGATCGTTCTGCATAACCGAATAAAGTCCTTTTAGAGAACGTCTTACAGAGTTTTCTTCTTTGATGGCTGCGCGGATATCATCTTCTGTGATCGTAACATTGAATTTTTTCTCCAGATATTCTTTGAAGCGGATGATTTCACTTTTCCATAGCTTTAATGCTTCTTCGCCCTGTGTATTTGGAAGTTCCATAATGAATACATCTTTGAATTCGGACATGTATTCATACATTTTTTTCTTTCCATCACAAGTGGTCTCTCCGACAACAACATCTGAAAAATAGAAGAATGGACATTTGTCCGTTTTGGCAAATCCATAGCTTGATTTGATCAATGGACAAAGGTTTTTAGGAAGATCTTTCTCTGCCTCAGGGATGGTTTCATCGGATGTAGAACATAAGCCGACAGTGGCAGCGCCCATTGCCATGGCAATTTCTTTTGGAAAATAGGTGCAGTATGCGCCGACAACCGGGATTCCTTTGTCTTTTAATGTTTTTACTGCCAGAAATGAATTCTTTCTCTGTTCTGCAAATTCTTCGAACACTTCTGGCAAATCTTTAATTACTTCCATGTGTATACCTCCGTATCTTATGTCTTTTGCTATAAGATATCATACCATCAGTTCCATTTATTCAGTGATTGGAAATATTTATAATAGAAACTACATATAAACAAAATCTATAAATGGGAAAAGACCGCGATTGATTCACAGATTCCGGATAATTTGTTACAATAAATCTATCAGTATATTCCGGAGGAATGATTATGAAACAAAAGATCTATTTTGATAATGGAAGTACATCCTGGCCAAAAGCGCCCGGTGTGGCGAAAGCGATGTCGGACCTTTTGGAAAATGGTGCATTTAATATTAACCGGGGAAATTATGAAGGCGCGTATGAAGTAGAAGAAATGGTTCTGGAAACGAGAATGCAGCTTGCCCGCCTTTTTCATGCCCGTGATTCCAGATGTGTGATATTTACACCAGGAATCACACATTCGTTGAATTATTTTATAAAAGGATTCTTAAAATCCGGAGACCACGTTCTGGTGACGGGAATGGAGCATAATGCAGTGATGAGACCGCTGCGTCAGATGGAAGCCTGTGGTGTCTGTTATGATAGGGTGTACACCGCAGAGGACGGAACCATTATGCCGGAAGATGTGGAACAGGCAATTCAGAGGAACACAAGAGCGGTGATCATGCTTCAGGCTTCCAATGTAAGTGGCACAATTGTGCCGATCCATGAGATCGGGGAGATCTGTAGGAGGCACCATCTGTTTTTTGCCGTGGATACTGCTCAGAGTGCGGGAACGATCGAGACAGATATGCAGGATTGCAATATTGATTTTCTGGCTTTTACCGGGCATAAAGGACTGCTTGGCCCGCAGGGGATAGGGGGCTTTCTGATCTCAGATGAATTAAATGCAGAATTTTCATCCTATATATCTGGAGGAACCGGAAGCCAGTCGGATTCATTGGATATGCCAGATTATCTGCCGGATAAATATGAAAGTGGCACCATGAATCTGCCGGGAATCATAGGACTTCATGCTGCACTTTCTTATTTGGAGGAGATGGGAATTGAGACGATTCATCGCAAAAAGATGGAACTGACAAAGTATTTCCTGGAACAAATCCGTATTCTTCCGGGAGTGCGCATTGTAGGAAAGCAGGACTGCAGGGACCGGGTAGCCGTTGTATCACTGGATTTTGTGCAGGAAGATAATGCAGTGGCTGCATTTGAGCTGGAGCAGCGATATGGAATCATGACACGTGTCGGACTTCACTGTGCACCGATGGCACATAAGGCGTTTCACACGTATCCGCAGGGAACGGTGCGTTTTGCATTCGGATATACAAATACGAAAGAAGAAATAGATCAGTGTGTTGCTGGAATTCGTGAAATACTTCATATATAGACAATATAAATAATATATGGAAATATATAAAAAATAACAATAACCAATCGGTTTGGTATGCATTGCTCCTTCTATCTAAAAATGTTACGGTATGATTATGAAAAATTTTGTCATTAGAAAAGACAGGAGGAGAAAAATTATGGCTGATTATCGTAAAATGTGGGAAGATCTTGGGATGAATGTAGAACTGCATGATCAATTGTGTGAAGTACTTCCGCAGGCATTCGGAGATGTCTTCTTATCACAGGAAAATCGCCCGGAATCCATGGATTATTATAACATGGTCGTGGCTGATATTCATGGCATCCGTCCGGCAGAGCTGATCGAGCATCAGAAAAAGGGCGGTAAAGTATTTGGGACTTTCTGTGTATACGTACCGGATGAGATCGTATTTGCAGCGGATGCAATCGCCACAGGACTCTGCGGTGGTTCCCAGTTCTGGGTACCAGGAGGAGAAAAAGTGCTGCCGACAAACACATGTCCACTGATCAAGGCTTCTGTAGGTGCCAGACTGGACCGCACCTGCCCATTCTTTAGAATCGCAGATATGTATGTTGGGGAAACGACCTGTGATGGGAAGAAGAAAGCATGGGAGATTCTGGCAGAGGATGTTCCGGTACATGTGATGGACCTTCCGCAGATGAAGCGTGCAAAGGATGTAAGGGCCTGGGCAGAAGAGATTGAAACCTTTAAAAATGTAGTAGAAGAATTTACTGGAAATGAAGTGACTGCCGAAAAGCTGGCAGCAAGTATAAGACTGATCAACGACAAGAGAAGAGCGCTGGCACGTTTATATGATCTTCGTAAGAATGAGAATCTTCCAATCAGTGGACGTGATGTGCTTCTGATCTCCCAGATTGCATTCTATGATGACCCGGCGAGATTTACACAGATGACCAATAAGCTGTGTGACGAACTGGAACAGCGTGTGAAAGATGGAGTCAGTGTGGTACCGGCAGGAACGAAACGTATTATGTTAACCGGAACTCCACTTGCAATTCCAAACTGGAAGTTACATAATATAGTAGAGACAAGCGGCGGCGCGGTTGTATGTGAAGAGATGTGTACTGGAACCAGATATTTTGAAAACCTGGTGGATGAGACAAAGACAACTCTTCCGGAACAGTATATGGCACTTGCAGAGAGATACATGAATATTAACTGTGCATGTTTCACTCCGAATACAGCACGTATTGATGATATCTTGCGTCTGGCGAAAGAATATAAAGTGGATGGTATCATTGATGTAAACCTGAAATTCTGTAATCTGTACGATACAGAAGGATATTTCGTTGAACGTGCGATGAAGGAAGCCGGCATTCCGGTACTTGGAATTGAGACGGATTACACAGACAGTGATGCACAGCAGCTTCGTACCAGAGTCAGCGCATTTATTGAAATGCTGAACAACTAGGGGTGTGAACATGTCGCAGACACAGTATTACGTATTATTTCCAAATCATGATAATGGTATGCGCCTGTATTATGAACTGAAATCACTGGGAATTAAGGCAACGATTGCCCCAACACCCAGATCTGCCAGCAAATGCTGTGGGATTTCCCTGCTGATTCAAAAGCAGGATATTGATGTAATCAATGCCTGTATTGAAGAACATCAGATTGAGATCTTGAAAATTGCTGCCATCGAGAGGGATATCAATCCCAAGCGGGATAAATATTGTTAAAAGAGGGAAAGAAAATGAACTATATAGGAATTGACATCGGATCGACCGCATCCAAGGTTGTTGTGAAAGGAGATGCAGACATCCATTTTGTTCTGCCAACCGGATGGAGCAGTAAGGAGACTTGTATTACGATCAAAGAACGACTGTTGGAAAGTGGTGTGGATGTTCTGTCGGAGGAAACAAAGGTTGTTGCCACAGGGTATGGACGTGTAGCTGTAGATTTTGCAGATCATGTGATCACGGAAATTACCTGTCATGCAAGAGGCGGACGGGATATGGCCGGAGATAATTGTGCCATCATTGACGTCGGCGGTCAGGATACAAAAGTGATCCTGGTAGAAGGCGGCATGGTACAGGATTTCCTTATGAACGATAAATGCTCTGCCGGAACCGGGAAGTTTCTGGAAATTATGGCGAATCGTCTTGGAGTGACACTTCAGGAATTGTTTGATATGGCTTCCGCCGGGAAAGTATTGCCGATCAGTTCTCTGTGTACCGTATTTGCGGAATCGGAGGTTATTAATTATATCGGAGAAGGTCAGAAACGAGAAGACATTGCGGCTGGGGTCGTAGACTCTGTAGCGAATAAAGTTGCACAGCTTGCCCAGAAGAAGAACCTGCCCGATAAGGTGATTCTAACCGGTGGGTTGAGTAACAGTACATACTTTACCAGAACCCTGTCTGAGAAACTGGGACAGATGGTAGAACCAACAGAGTATGGCAGATATGCAGGAGCTCTGGGTGCAGCATTGCTGGCGAAAGAAAAGAATAGATAAAGTTTTAGTTCTGTAACATGCAGTTTCCCCAAGAAACGCTTCAAGGTTAATCGCTTCACCTTCGCGTTTTCTTGGGGAATTTTTGAAAAACTCTGTAAAATATCTTGACAGTATGCATAGGAATGCTATAATAAAAACAAATATATGAATAAATGTTCATATGATAAAATGATAAGTGTGAACAATCATACAATGAATGATTACGGAGGAAGGATATCATGAAAAAAACTTACAAAATTGATGTGGACTGTGCAAATTGTGCGAACAAGATGGAGGAGGCTGCCAAGAAGACGGCCGGTGTCAAAGATGCAACCGTGAATTTTATGGCGCTTAAGATGATCGTGGAATTTGAAGAAGGACAGGATCCGAAGACAGTCATGAAAGAGGTTCTTAAGAACTGTAGAAAAGTAGAAGATGACTGCGAAATATTCTTGTAGGATCTGGAGGAGTTTGGCATGAGCAGGAAGCAGAAGAAGATGCTGACCCGGATCATTCTGGCAGCGGTATTGATCATTGCCTTATTATTGATACCGGTGACAGGATATCTGAGATTTATTCTTTATATGATTCCATATCTGGTGATTGGATATGATATTCTGAAAAAGGCGGGAAAAGGAATCCTGAACCGTCAGGTATTTGATGAGAATTTTTTGATGGCAGTTGCAACGGTAGGAGCGATCCTTCTGGGAGATTATGCGGAAGGTGTTGCGGTAATGCTGTTCTACCAGATCGGAGAGCTTTTCCAGAGTTATGCAGTTGGAAAAAGCAGGAGAAATATCAGTGATCTGATGGATATCCGTCCAGATTATGCAAATGTAGAGCATGATGGTATGCTGGAACAGGTGGATCCGGATGAAGTAGAGATTGGAACCATGATTGTGGTACAGCCGGGTGAGAAGATTCCGATTGATGGGGAGATTATCGAAGGAAGTACGACTTTAAATACCAGTGCACTGACCGGAGAAAGTCTTCCAAGAGAAGGAAAGGCCGGAGATGAAGTGATCAGTGGCTGTATCAATATGACAGGTGTTATTAGGATCCGTACCACAAAAGAATTTGGAGAATCAACGGTATCAAAGATTCTGGATCTGGTGGAAAATGCAAGTTCCAAGAAATCAAGATCAGAGAATTTTATTTCTAAATTTGCCAGATATTATACACCGGCAGTCTGCTATGGAGCATTGGCTCTAGCAGTGATACCGCCGATTGTTCGAATGCTGGTATTCGGACTTTCCGCTGAATGGGGAGACTGGATCTACCGGGCGCTTACGTTCCTGGTCATCAGCTGTCCATGTGCGCTGGTTATCAGTATTCCACTTAGTTTCTTTGCAGGAATCGGCGGTGCAAGCCGGGAGGGAATTCTGGTCAAGGGTTCGAACTATCTGGAAGCGCTGGCTCAGACCAAATATGTAGTATTTGATAAGACCGGAACGATGACGCAGGGAGTTTTTGAAGTCAGCGGAATTCATCATAATACGATTCCAAAAGAAAAGCTCCTGGAATATGCCGCACTGGCGGAATGTTCTTCTTCTCATCCGATCAGTAAGAGCCTTCAGAAAGCATATGGGAAGCCGGTTGACCGAAACAGGGTTACGGAGATTGAAGAAATCAGCGGGCATGGTGTCATTGCGAAAATAGATGGAACTCCGGTTGCAGTCGGAAATGCAAAACTGATGGAAAGCCTCAAGGTGGAATACCAGGGGTGTCACGAGACAGGAACCATTGTTCATGTTGCAGTAGATGGAAAATATGCCGGACACATCCTGATCTCTGATCTGTTAAAGCCAACTGCAAAAGAGGCAATTCGTGATCTGAAAAAAGCGGGCATTACCAAAGCGGTTATGCTGACTGGTGACAGTAAGACGGTTGCAGATCAGGTGGCTTCAGAACTTGGGATTCGGGAAGTGTACAGTGAATTGCTTCCGGCAGATAAAGTGGAAAAAGTGGAAGAACTTTTGAAACAAAAAGGTGCAAAAGAGAACCTCGCATTTGTAGGAGATGGAATTAATGATGCACCGGTATTGTCCCGAGCGGATATCGGAATTGCCATGGGAGCACTGGGATCAGATGCAGCAATTGAAGCAGCAGACATTGTCCTGATGGATGATGATCCGAAGAAGATTGCCAAGGCAATCAAAATATCCCGGAAATGTCTGAGGATCGTATATGAAAACATTTATTTTGCAATCGGAGTGAAGCTGATCTGTCTGCTGCTGGGTGCACTTGGCATAGCAAATATGTGGGTTGCGATATTTGCGGATGTAGGAGTAATGGTTATTGCAGTATTGAATGCAATCCGTACTCTGTTTGTAAAAAATCTGTAAGACAGGAGGATGGTGACAAGATGGAAAAAAAAGAAGAAATATGTGAATGCTGCGATTCCTTCGAAGTCCATGAGAATCTTTTGAAGATTGTAAATGAGACTATGCCGGAAGAGACGGAATTATATGATCTTGCAGAATTATTCAAAGTGTTTGGAGATTCTACCAGAATCCGTATCCTGTTCGTATTATTTGAGGCAGAGGTGTGTGTATGTGATCTTGCACAGGTACTGAACATGACGCAGTCAGCAATTTCACATCAGCTTCGGATCCTGAAGCAGAACAAGCTGGTAAAGAGCAGAAGAGAAGGAAAATCCGTGTTCTATTCTCTGGCAGATGATCATGTACGGACGATCGTTGCGCAGGGAAGAGAGCATATCGAAGAAGATTAGATAACGTTATTTTTGCAGGGAAAACCTATCTTGATAAAGAATAGAAGAGACGGGGATACTGAAAGCGGCGTCAATGCTGTTTGCGGTATCCTTGTTTTTTACAATATGAATTGCCGTATATCGAAGAAGTGAAATGTTGACGGCTTACATGGAATTGTGTATAATACATATACCCGGTAAGGGTATATGTGTATAAAAGGGGGACGTTATAGATGGAAGAAAAAGTATGCTGTCATAAGAAAAAAGAACGTTCAGAAGAAGAGTATAAAGATCTGATCCAGCGCTTGAACCGGATCGAGGGTCAGGTCCGTGGGATCAAAGGAATGGTGGAACGAGATGCATATTGTCCGGAGATCCTGGTTCAGGTATCCGCAGTGAATGCGGCACTGAACAGTTTTAACAAGGTATTATTGGCAAATCATATCCGTACCTGTGTAGCGGAGGACATCCGGGAAGGGAAGGATGAAACGATCGATGAATTAGTGAAAGTATTACAGAAGCTGATGAAATAATCGTAGAAAAATAAGAAAGGAAAGAGATATGGAGCAATATATTGTAACGGGAATGAGCTGTGCTGCATGCAGTGCACGGGTGGAAAAGGCAGTTTCAAAGGTACCCGGGGTCAGTTCCTGTTCGGTCAGTCTGCTTACGAATTCCATGGGTGTGGAAGGTACGGCATCTGAGCAGGAGATTATCGCTGCGGTGGAAGCTGCAGGTTATGGCGCATCCAAAAAAGGAACAGCAGGATCATCGAATGTGGCTGGAAAGGGCGAGAATCACCTGTCTGCTGCAGAAGATATGTTAAAAGACCGGGAAACTCCGGCATTAAAGAAGCGTCTGGTCGCATCGTTAGGATTTTTGATTATTTTGATGTATTTTTCCATGGGGCATATGATGTGGGGATGGCCGCTGCCGGCCTTTATGCAAGATAATCATGTGGCTATGGGACTTTTGCAGATGATCCTTGCGGCGATCATTATGGTCATCAATCAAAAGTTTTTTATTAGCGGGTTTCAGGGTCTGATTCATCGTGCTCCTAATATGGATACGCTGGTGGCATTGGGATCCGGAGCTTCTTTTCTATACAGCACATATGCTTTATTTGCAATGACGGATGCCCAGGTGAAGGGTGATATGGAGGGCGTCATGTCTTATATGCATGAGTTCTATTTTGAATCTGCAGCAATGATCCTCGCTTTGATTACGGTAGGAAAGATGCTGGAGGCGAGATCGAAGGGAAAGACGACGGATGCCCTGAAAAGCCTGATGAAGCTTGCCCCCAAGACGGCGACTGTGGTTCGGGAGGGAAAGGAGACGATCATCCCTGCTGAACAGGTACGAAAAGGAGATGTTTTTATTGTTCGCCCCGGGGAAAATATTCCGGTAGACGGCGAGGTGCTGGAAGGAAGCAGTGCCGTCAATGAATCTGCCCTGACTGGGGAGAGTATTCCCGTAGATAAAGCAGTGGGGGATCATGTGTCGGCGGCAACGCTGAATCAGTCTGGATTTATCCGGTGCCGGGCAACCAGAGTCGGGGAAGATACGACTTTATCACAGATTATCCAGATGGTTAGTGATGCGGCGGCAACTAAGGCACCGATTGCCAAGATTGCAGACCGAGTATCTGGAATCTTTGTGCCGTTGGTGATCTCCATTGCGGCTGTCACTATTTGTGTATGGCTTTTGGCCGGGCAGACGGCAGGATTCGCTCTGGCAAGAGGAATTTCGGTTCTGGTGATTAGCTGTCCATGTGCCCTTGGGCTTGCGACTCCGGTTGCCATTATGGTTGGAAATGGTATGGGTGCAAAGCATGGAATTATGTTTAAAACTGCAGTATCCCTGGAAGAGACTGGAAAAATGCAGATCGTAGCATTGGATAAGACGGGAACAATTACGAGCGGAGAACCGAAGGTGACGGACATCATTCCGTCAGAAGGTATCAGCGAAGAGGAACTGCTTCGTTTGGCATATGCGCTGGAAGCCAAAAGTGAGCATCCATTGGCCGGAGCAATCCGCAAGAAGGGAGAAGAACTTGGAGTTTTGGCAGAAGAAGTCACAGAATTCCAGGCGTTGCCAGGAAATGGGCTGTCAGCAAAGCTGAAAGGAACAGAGTTGTGTGGAGGGAACCAGAAGTATATTCGCACGCAGGCAGAGGTTCCGGTTTCCATGCAGAATCAGGCAGCTGCGCTGGCAGAATCAGGAAAGACACCACTATATTTCAGTAAGGATGGAACGCTCCTGGGAATTATTGCTGTGGCAGATGTCATCAAGGAGGACAGCCCGAAGGCAGTAAAAGAACTGCAAAATATGGGAATCCGGGTGATTATGCTGACCGGAGATAATGAACGCACTGCAAAGGCGATTGGCAGGCAGGCCGGGGTGGATGAAGTAATTGCGGGTGTTCTTCCGAATGGAAAAGAGAAAGTCATCCGCAATCTGAAAAAGCAGGGAAAGGTTGCGATGGTCGGGGATGGAATCAATGATGCACCGGCACTTACAAGAGCAGATATCGGAATCGCGATTGGAGCCGGAACCGATATCGCAATTGATGCGGCAGATGTTGTCCTGATGAAGAGCCGATTAAGTGATGTTCCGGCGGCCATCCGGTTGAGTCGGGCAACGCTTCGTAATATCCATGAAAACCTGTTCTGGGCTTTCTTCTATAATATAATAGGAATTCCATTGGCAGCCGGAGTGTGGTATCCTATATTTGGATGGAAATTAAATCCGATGTTCGGCGCAGCGGCGATGAGCCTGTCTAGTTTCTGCGTTGTAACCAATGCACTGCGTCTGAATCTGTTTCGGATGTATGATGCGTCTAAAGATAAAAAGATGAAAATGAAAAAGGAGAATAAAAAGATGACAAAGACAATGAAGATTGAAGGAATGATGTGTGGACACTGTGAGGCTAGAGTCAAGAAATATCTCGAAGCTCTTCCAGAGGTGGAAGAAGCAGTAGTAAGCCATGAGGCCGGAACTGCAGAGCTGACTCTGAATGCAGAGATTTCAGATGATATTCTGAAGAAAACAGTAGAGGATCAGGATTATACAGTGATTTCGATTCAATAAGGAGGCCTTGAAATGACAGTTTTTGATTTTAGCAATACTCCGGAAAAAGAGAATGTCCCTGGGTGTACTTATACAGTTTTATACACAAATGAGTCTGAGCCGTCACCAGAGCAGCCAATCCTGATCCTTGATAATCGCGAGAGGAAACTTAGTCATCATTCCTGCGGTGTATTTACGAATCCGGTAAAGCGTACATCGTTTGAGAGAAAAGGAGAGGATGGCACCATTTATGCGGACATCTTGCAGATTGATGCCAGGTTTGTGAGTCTTTTGAAATGGCTGGGGGAAAACAGGATCAATGTGCAGCTTTCCGGAGCTGACCGTGAAGAGGGATATGCTGTTTATAAAATTCGTGAAATTGCATTTGGCGGTGGTGGAAAGCTTTCGGCAGAGGATGGATTCTTGCAGTTTATGATCGAACGTCTGCTTTCCAGCAATGCTCCGATGGAAGAAGTGGAGGATGAAGTTCAGGAAGAGTCCGGTGACAGTATGAAGCTAACCAGCCTTCAGAGTATTACAGATTTCATGAACTGTGCCGGCAGAACTTTGCCGGATAACATCCGTCTCTGGGCCAGAAGGAATCTGGCGGTGGCGCGCTCCAATGAGGTTTCTCCGGAAGAACGCCGTCATGCGCAGAGGGCACTTTCTATCATGATGAATATTCAGTGGAAGAATCATTATTTTGAATCCATTGATCCAGAGGAAGCCCGCCGGATCCTGGACGAAGAGCTATATGGAATGGAGCGGGTCAAACAGAGAATCATTGAGACGATCATTCAGATCAATCGTACACATACCCTTCCGGCCTATGGACTTCTTTTGATCGGCCCGGCAGGAACCGGAAAGTCTCAGATTGCTTATGCCGTAGCACGGATTCTGAAAATGCCGTGGACGACTCTGGATATGAGTTCGATCAATGATCCGGAACAGCTGACCGGAAGTTCCCGGATCTATGCCAATGCAAAACCGGGAATTATTATGGATGCATTCGCGATGGCAGGGGAATCGAATCTGGTCTTTATTATTAATGAGCTGGATAAGGCGGCCGCCGGAAAAGGGAACGGCAATCCTGCTGATGTTCTGCTGACACTTCTGGACAATCTTGGATTTACAGATAATTATATTGAATGTATGATCCCGACAGTAGGCGTTTATCCGATTGCGACTGCCAATGACAAAGATCAGATCAGCGCTCCTCTGATGTCACGTTTTGCAGTGATTGAAATTCCGGATTATACACTGGAAGAAAAGAAGATTATTTTCTCTGAATATGCACTCCCGAAAGTTCTGAAACGAATCGGGATGCGTGAAAACGAGTGCACGTTGACTCCAGACGGTCTGGATGCGGTGATAGAACTTCATAAAAATACCAGTGGGATTCGTGATCTGGAGCAGGCGGCAGAACATATTGCAGCCAATGCTCTGTATCAGATAGAGGTAAATCATGTGGATTCTGTGGTCTTTCATGCAGAAATGATCAGAGAGCTTCTTGCATATTAATAAATTTGAACTCCGGCAGATTGCCGGATCATGGGGAGAACTATGGAATTATTAAAACTGGTAATTGTAGATGATGAGCCAATATTATTACAGGGTCTTTTAAAAACTTATGACTGGAAGAGTATGGGATTTGAAGTTGTGGGAACCGCCCAGAGCGGAGAACAGGCAATCCAGGTGATCCGGGAGAAAAGGCCTCATGTAGTGCTTACAGATATCCGGATGAAACAGATTACCGGCCTTATGGTAATAGAAGAGATTCAGAAAGAAGAAATTGACTGCCTGTTTATTGTGCTGAGTGCATACCGAGACTTTGAATATGCACAGCAGGCATGTGATCTGGGAGCATTTGCATATTTACTGAAGCCGATTGAGGATGACAAGCTTCAGGAGACGATGCAGAGCGCATGGAATACCTGTATGGAGCAACTTAGGAATGAGGCAAAATATAACAGCTGGGAAAAGCTATTGAAGAACGATGCGGACAGTTTCCTTCAGGTCGTTGTGCAGAAATACATACAGAATCGGATCCCACAGGAAAAGATTGAAGAGGTGTTTGCGACTCTTCAGGATGTGATCCGGGATGGGGATCGTTTTATTACGGTTTGTGTCGATATTGATCTGGCATATAAGATCACGAATGCATTGGAATATGAAGCGTCAAAATTTGCCTTGATACAATTTTTAGAAGAGAAGATCGGGGACAAGTTCTTTTACTGGAAATTCGAAAGTGAAGAGGGAAATGTTGTATTTATCATTAAGACACAGGAGAATGCGTCCGTCAGAGAACTGAAGCAGATACTGGAGCATACGAAAAAAGATGAAAAAAGCCCGGTCATTGCGGCAATTTCAAAGCCATATAAGGGAATTGCAGGGATTAAGAGAAGTTGTGAAGAGGCCCAGAAGCTTTTTGGACTTGCAAGTATCTCAGGAGCCAGTGCGTTTACTATACCGGAAGAAATGGAAGAAAGGACGGAAAAAACATATTCCGCAGATGCAGAGAATATGATTGTGAATGCCGTCCGCCGGAATGATGAGCAGGGGCTGAAGGAGGCATTTGTAAGATTTATCTATGATCTTCCGAATGAAGAGGAAATGCAGTGCCAGTATATGCATAAAGTGATGCTGAAAGCGGAATTCATGCTGAAGGATTCCTATGGATTAAATGAAGAGTTAAAAGGGCAGTTTCAGAATTATTACTCGAATCTTCATAATCTAAATGCAGCGCGTTCTGTGGATGTATGTTATAAGATCCTGGGACGTGCCATTGAGATTCGAAAAGAAAGTTCTAAGAAAGATGAGACGAAGTACTTTAAGGAATATATGTCTGCTGCAGTTGCTTATATTGAAGAGCATTTAAAGGATGAGGATCTGTCCATTGTACAGGTGGCGACGCAGGTATATCTGA
This sequence comes from Dorea sp., assembly GCA_022769185.1. Taxonomy (GTDB): domain Bacteria; phylum Bacillota; class Clostridia; order Lachnospirales; family Lachnospiraceae; genus Dorea_A. Next base: position 23,078 of record JALEKG010000034.1, read on the forward strand.
ATCCGGTTTATTTTGGACGTGTATTTAAGAATACCTTCCAAATGACATTCAAGCAGTACCTTCTGCAGCGGAGAATGGAAAAAGCCAAGGAACTTCTGGAAGATGGGAAGACCAGTATCGGCAATATCTGTGAACAGGTTGGAATCAGCAATCCTTCCTATTTTTCACATCTCTTTAAACAGTATACTGGAAAGTTACCCAGTGAATATAAAAAGGAATATGAAGCATGATGAGAAAATGGATCAACTCAGGAATTCAAAAAAAATATCTGAAATATATGGTCGCACTGTTAATGCTGGCGCTGTTTCTTTCCAGTATCGGGGTCTGGGCGTATGTGCATAAAAATATGACCGCTGTTATTGTAGATAAATATGAATTCATGAATGAAAAAATGGGAATTTCCATGGACAATCTCTATAAAAAAACAGACGAGGTAACGGCAGAATGTATCATCGATGATGATGTGCAAAAGAGTCTGAAGACCAAAGGGCTGGAAGAGGTGGAAAAGAGCGCCCTGAGCAAATATTTTGCATACATTGATCTGGATCATGTATCGGAATACTGTTATGTAGATAATAAAAAAAATGTATATACAAAATCCTATTCGAAGATTTCTTACGAAGATTTTGAAAAGAGCGGATTTGCTGAAAAGCTGGGAGATGAGTATGCGAAGACGCAGTGGTTCTGGGCGAAGGATGAGTTGTTTGGAAATGGTGAGGAAGCTCTGTTTATTGGAAGATATGTAAGGAGTATGGATTATTCTCATGAGCCGGGGATGCTGTTTTTGAAGATGGATGATTCGTTCCTGGCAGAGCTTGTCGAGGAAGAAGGAAACTTTAGAGAAGAGATTGCAGCCGGGATTGTAGATGCGCAAGGTCATATCTGTATGATCTGGTATCCGGAAAATTTCCAGCTGGATAAACAGGCGAAAAAGACCATCAAAGAACTGGCGGACAGTACGTCTTCCGGGATGGTTCTGAACGCGGAAAATGTCAAAGGTGGTATTCTATCAGTCTATCGTCAAAAAGAAAGTGGAATGTTGATCTATACCTTGGTGCCGGATGAGGTTCTGTCAAAGGGAATGAACCAGATTCTTATGGTTATGTTAGGAATCTATCTGTTTGTCGTGATTGTGGCAGTTGGTGCGAGCATCTATCTGTCCAGGATATTTACCAGACCGATTCAGAAGATCAGTGAAGCGATGACCGGATTTGATGGGCAGGATTTCAGTCATACGATTGAGCTTCATACGAATACAGAGCTGGATCAGATCGGACATTCTTATAATGAAATGTTGAAAAATATTGAGAGGCTTCTGGAGGAAATCAAGAATCAGCAGAAAGAACTAAGGACTAGTGAATTGAACATGTTGATCAGCCAGATCAATCCGCATTTTCTCTATAATACGCTGGATACGATCTATATGCTGGCGAGGATCAACGGAGAAGAGACGACGATGAAGATGATTCAGGCATTGTCGAAGTATCTGCGCCTTTCTCTAAGTAAAGGGAAAGATATTGTAACGATCGGGGATGAACTGGAGAATGTAAGAAGTTATATGGAGATCCAGCAGATTCGGAATGAGAATCTTTTTCAATATGAAATTGACTGTCCGGAAGAGCTTAAGAAGCGTTGGGTGCTGAAGCTGATCCTTCAGCCGCTGGTAGAAAATTCCATTAAATATGGGTTCTGTGACATCTTTGAGGGTGGTTTGATCTGGATCAGTGTAAGAGAAGAAGATGGGAAGCTTGTATTTACAGTGTTCAATAACGGAACTCCGATGGATCAGAAAATGGCGGATCGGATCAATGCGCTTGGAACTTATCCAATCGCGGAAATGAAGGAGTGTTTCCCGGACAAGCAGCACGGGTATGGAATTGTAAATATTATTACCAGGCTGCGGTTGAAATATGGAGAGGATGTTGTATTTGCTTATGAAGTTCAAGAAGAAGGAACAAAGTGTGTGGTTCAGCTTCCGGTGGATGGAACAGAAAATGATGAATTATAGAAGAATTGTGGCAGCAGTGACTGCGTTCATTCTTCTTCTGGGGCTTGCAGGATGTGCAAAACAGGAAAAGAAAAGTGTAAAAAATACATCAGAAGAAATTGTGATACCGATGATCCTGACGGTAGATCCGACAACTGGAAAGAAGAATGAGCAGGATCTGGTAGAAGCATTCAATCAGGCATATCAGGGTACTTATCGGCTTGAAGTAGACTGGGTGATGGAGACAGAAGAGGAATATAGAAAGAATCTGAAACGTCTGAATGTAACGGATGAACTTCCCGCGATCATAACAGATCTTCGGATGCTGCCTTCTTATTATCAAATGATGATTCAGGAAGGTAGAATTGAGGATCTTTCTTCCTGGATTAATGAGGATTCTGAATGGAAGGATATGATTGAACCGACGGTGCTGGAGTCCTGCAGTGAAGAGGATGGAAGCATCTATCTGGCTCCGATCAGTACGGCGGCATTTGCCTGTTCCGGGGTGTTTTGGAATCAGAGCCTGTTTGAAGAAGCTGGAATCGAGAAATTCCCAGAGACCTGGGAAGCGTTCTGGGAGTGCTGTGATCGGCTGCAAGCCTGTGGGATTACTCCGCTTGCACTTCATACGGAAGGAACAGCATGGGCTCCGATGCTTCTTGCAACGGCTGAACTTTCAGATACGGAAGAGGGGGCAGCTTTTATGAAGGAGCTGTATCCGGAAACCTATCAGAATGAGAGTGGCCTGCATCTGGCAGAGACCTTGAAAAGGCTTTTCCGGTACACGACGAATGATGCTATGCATACTGACTTTGATGTGGCTTTTACGAATTTTGTATCTGGGAAAGCGGCGATGATCCCAAATGGTTACTGGATGATCGACCAGATTCCAGAGGATTTTGCTGAGAATGTAAGATTCTCTCCATTTCCTGGCAATAAGCTGATTTCCTCTCCTGAGACTTTCGGGTGGGCGGTTGTATCCGGCTACAGCGATGAGGTGAAAGAAGGTGCAGTGACATTTTTGAAGTTCCGGACGCTTTTTAACCAGGAAGAAAAGAAGGAGTTGTTAAAGCAGGATGGGGGCAATATCAGCCAGCTCCTTCAGGATTATATAGATGCGTTTACCGGTGATCCGCAGATCGTTCCAAATTATCAGGTGAAATGGAATTCTATTTTGCAGGAAGAGACACTGGGGCTGTATCTGCCGGATCTAGTACAGGGGAAGATGACGGAAGAAGAATTCGTACTCCGGGCGGATGAGAGCATACGGCAGTACGAGGAAGAACAATAATCAGAAGAGTATATTTTTTTGCATTATAAGTTTTTTTATTGTTACAACCTTATCAATATTTATTGCTAAGATAGATACAGAACAAAGAAACAACATAGTTTCGGAAAGGTGAGGTAAAAAATATGAAAAAGCGTAAAGTATTATCAGTTTTACTGGTAGCTGCAATGACAGTGGGAATGCTCGCAGGATGTGGAAGCTCTTCTTCTTCTTCTGATTCTGGTTCTTCAGATGGAGATAAAGAAGCATCAGGAAAGGTGTACTACTTAAATTTTAAGCCAGAAGCAGATGAGCAGTGGCAGGATCTGGCAGAAAAGTATACAGAGGAGACAGGAGTAGAAGTAACCGTTCTGACAGCTGCTTCAGGAGAATATGAAAAGACTCTGAAGTCTGAGATGGCTAAGACAGATGCTCCAACATTATTCCAGGTAAACGGACCGGTTGGCCTTGCAAGCTGGAAAGATTACTGCTATGACTTATCCGGATCTGATATCATGGGTGAGCTGACAGATGAAGGATTTGCTCTGAAAGATGGAGATCAGACACTTGGAATCGCATACGTTGTTGAAAGTTATGGACTGATCTATAACAAAGCACTTCTGGAAGAGGCTGGATATACAGCAGATGATATTACTGATTTCGACAGCTTCAAGAAAATAGTTGAAGATATCACAGCACGGAAAGATGAACTTGGATTCTCTGCATTTACATCCGCTGGTATGGACGGATCTTCTGACTGGAGATTTAAGACACATCTTGCTAACTATCCAATCTTCTTCGAATATAAGGATGAAGGAATTGATAATACAGACGCAATCAAAGGTACATATCTTGACAACTATCGTCAGATCTGGGATCTGTATATCAACAATGCAACATGTGATCCGAAGCTTCTGTCCACGAAGACAGGTGATGATGCTGTAGCTGAATTCGTAACAGAAGAAGCTGTATTCTATCAGAATGGTACATGGGCATACAATGATGTAGCTGACCTTGGTGATGACAATATCGGAATTCTTCCAATCTATATGGGTATTGAAGGAGAAGAAGATTATGGTATCTGTACTGGTACAGAGAACTACTGGTGTGTAAATTCTAAAGCATCTGAAGAAGACATTCAGGCAACACTGGATTTCATGAACTGGTGTGTAACATCTGATGCAGGTGTTGAGGCTATGTGCAAAGATATGGGATTTGTAATTCCATTCAAGTCTAACCTTGAGTCTGAAAATGTACTTGTAAATGAGGCTAATGCTTATAATGCAGATAAGACTGCTGTAACATGGACATTCTCTACAATGCCATCTGAAGAGTGGAAGAATGGTGTAGGTTCTGCTCTTACCTCATATGCAGCAGATCAGACAGATGCGAACTGGGATGCAGTTGTATCCGCATTCGTTGATGGATGGGCAACAGAGGCAGCGGCAGCAGAATAATCGGAACGTAATCAATCTGTAAGTTAAGTGAGATAAGGAAGAAGAATGGCGGGCGGCAGTGGTTCGTCCGCCGTTTTCATAAGTGAGAAGGAGGGCGATTTTGTGGAAAAAGCCATGAAACGTTATATGCCGATATTCGTACTGCCTACATTTTGTGCATTTATACTCGGCTTTATTGTTCCATTTATTATGGGAATCTGGCTTTCATTCTGTAAATTTACAACGGTTACAGATGCGAAGTTTGTAGGTTTCTCGAACTATGTAAAAGCATTTCAGGATACTGTATTCAGACATTCATTCTGGCTTACTGCATTATTTGCAGTGGTATCCCTGGTAGTCATCAATGTATTTGCATTTGCACTTGCTATGGCACTGACTCAGAAGATGCGCGGAACGAACATTTTCCGTACGATTTTCTTCATGCCAAACCTGATCGGTGGTATTGTGCTTGGTTATATCTGGCAACTGATCTTTGATGGTATCCTGTCAAATTATAATACAGCACTGAAATTAAATGAATGGCTTGGTTTCTGGGGATTGATCATTCTGGTAAGCTGGCAGCAGATCGGTTACATGATGATCATCTATATTGCAGGACTTCAGTCAATTCCGGGAGATGTTCTGGAAGCAGCACAGATTGATGGTGCAACCAGATGGCAAAGACTCTGGAAGGTTACAATTCCAATGATGATGCCTTCTATTACAATCTGTGTATTCCTGTCTATCACAAATGGATTCAAGCTCTTTGACCAGAACCTGTCACTGACTGCAGGTGAACCTTCAAAGATGTCAGAAATGATGGCATTGAATATTTATAATACGTTCTATGGACGTACCGGATGGGAAGGTGTTGGACAGGCGAAAGCAGTCATGTTCTTTATCCTTGTTGTTATTATCGGAATGATCCAGTTAAGAGCAACTCGTTCGAAGGAGGTGCAGCAGTAAATGAAGTGGAAAAATAAATTAAGCTGGGCAGGAACCGGTGTATTTACGATCCTTGGAATCATTTACATCCTGCCGATCCTGATTGTGCTGATGAACTCATTTAAGAAAAAAGTATATATTAACAAAGAGCCATTTACACTGCCGAACGAGAAGACTTTCGTAGGTCTGGAAAATTATCTGACGGCCATTGACAAATATGAACTGCTGAGCGCAGTTGGCTGGACAGTGTTCATTACGATCGGATCTGTGCTGGTGATTCTGATCTGCACATCTATGTGTGCATGGTATATTACAAGAGTAAATACGAAATTCACAAAGCTCCTTTATCTGTTATGTGTGTTTTCTATGGTTGTACCGTTCCAGATGGTTATGTTTACCTTATCTCTGGTTGCAGACCGTACAGGACTGAATACACCTTGGGGTATCATTATCATATATCTGGGATTCGGAGCGGGGCTGGCCGTCTTCATGTTCTGCGGATTTGTGAAATCTATTCCGCTTGAGATTGAAGAGGCAGCAATGATTGATGGATGTACACCGCTTCGTACATTCTTCTCTGTAGTACTTCCAATCATGAAACCTACCTATATCTCTGTAGGTATTCTGGAAACGATGTGGATCTGGAACGACTTCCTGCTTCCATATCTGGTGCTGGATCTGAATAAATACAAAACGATCTCTATCATTATCCAGTACATGAAAGGAAGCTATGGCCGTGTGGATATGGGTGCGATTATGGCAGCTCTGATCCTGGCTATTATTCCAGTTATCATATTCTATCTGTCCTGCCAGAAGCATATCATTAAAGGTGTTGCAGCCGGCGCGGTTAAGGGTTAAAATAGCATCATGAGCAGTAATAGATAAACTTGGAGGATAGATAACATGAGAAAAAGTGGAATGTTGATGCCAATCTCGGCATTACCTGGTTCCTATGGCATTGGCTGTTTTTCGAAAGAAGCCTATGCATTTGTAGATATCCTGAAAGAGTCCGGACAGTCCCAGTGGCAGATTCTGCCACTGGGACCTACTGGGTATGGGGATTCCCCGTATCAGTCTTTCTCTACGTTTGCAGGTAATCCGTATTTTATTGACCTTGAGACTCTGATCGAAGAAGGACTTCTTACTGAAGAAGAATGTGATGCGGCTGACTTTGGAGATGTTGAAACAGCAGTTGATTATGAGAAAATATATCATGCGAGATTTGATGTGCTGAGAATCGCATACCAGAGAGCAAAACAGGCCGGAATACTGCAGAAGAGTGAGTATACAGAATTTGTAGAGAAAGAAGAGTACTGGCTTTTCGATTATGCACTCTATATGGCGGTGAAAAATCAGTTTGGCGGAGCAAGCTGGGATCAGTGGGATGAAGATATCAGACTCAGAAAACCAGAAGCTATCAAGCGTTATTCGAAGGAACTTCAGGATGAGATCTCTTTCTATGAATATCAGCAGTTTCTCTTTCACGTTCAGTGGTCAGCGGTAAAAGCCTATGCAAATGAGAACGGTATTGAGATCATTGGAGATATTCCAATCTATGTTGCGTTTGACAGTGCAGATACCTGGGCAAATCCAAAGCTGTTCCAGCTGGATAAAGAAAATCTTCCGACCGGTGTGGCAGGATGCCCTCCAGATGCTTTCTCTGCAACTGGGCAGTTATGGGGGAATCCACTTTATGACTGGGACTATCACAAGAGTACAGGATATGACTGGTGGATCCGGAGAATCGCGCATTGCTTCCGGATCTATGATATTGTAAGAATCGATCATTTCCGGGGATTTGATGAATATTATGCGATTCCGTATGGAGATAAAACGGCGGAACACGGGAAGTGGATGCCGGGACCGGGAATGGATCTGTTCTATGCGGTCCGTGAGAAGCTTGGTGATCTTCCGATCATTGCAGAGGACCTTGGCTTTTTAACAGATACTGTAAGGCAGTTGTTAAAAGACAGTGGATATCCGGGAATGAAGGTGCTTGAGTTCGCATTTGCTTCAGGAGAAGACAGTGATTATCTGCCACATAATTATGAGAGAAATTGCGTAGTCTATACGGGAACGCATGATAATGATACGCTGAAGGGCTGGTATGAAGCACTTGCTCCGGAAGACAGGGAGATGACGCTTGATTATCTGAATAATCGCTATACACCGGAAGAAGAGATTCATTGGGATTTTATCTGTCTGGCAATGCGAAGCGTAGCAGATACCTGTATTATACCGGTGCAGGATTATCTCGGACTTGGGAAAAAAGCAAGAATCAATACACCGTCTACTCTTGGCGGAAACTGGATGTGGAGAATGGAAAAAGATGCGTTTTCCGAGGAGCTGATTGCAAAGATCCGGAGAATTACGAAGCTTTCTGCAAGATTTGAGCAGCCGGAAGAGAAGAAAGCAGATTCTGAATCGGAAATATCAAACAAGAAAATGCTTGACAAATAAAAAATGGAATGTTAAGTTATAAATAGTGATAGCATGTTACTTGTTTTTAGAAGACGAGGCATTAACTATACATAAATCCAAGGGATGTTTATGTGTGTTAGTGCCTTTTTTTGTTACCATGCATGTGATAAAAAGGAGCCCATCCACTGACGTATGTAAGCGTCCGGATCATGAGACGAAAAGGAGAAAAGAGATGAAAGACAAAATTTTTGGTGTGCTGCAGCGCGTAGGAAGATCCTTCATGCTTCCGATTGCTATCCTGCCTGTAGCCGGACTTTTACTGGGAGTCGGAAGCTCCTTCAGTAACGAAACCATGCTTGCTGCATACGGATTGCAGGAGGTTTTGGGAGAGGGAACCATTTTCCATGCGATCTTTCTGGTTATGAAAGACGCGGGAAATATCGTATTTACGAATTTGCCGATTATCTTTGCCATGGGTGTTGCAATCGGTATGGCGAAAAAGGAAAAAGAAGTTGCTGCTCTTGCAGCGGTCATCGCATTCTTTATCATGCATGCGTCCATCGGTGCCATGATTGAGATTGGCGGTGGAGCAGAGAGCATGCTGAAAGGAGCTACGACGTCCGTATGTGGAATTACTTCTCTTCAGATGGGAGTATTCGGAGGTATTATTGTAGGACTTGGTGTGGCGGCTCTTCACAATAAATATTATAAGATCGAACTTCCGCAGGTACTGTCCTTCTTTGGCGGAACCAGATTCGTACCGATTATCTGTTCTCTGGTGTACACAGGGGTCGGAATTGCAATGTACTTTATCTGGCCGGTTGTTCAGAGCGGAATCTATGCGATCGGAGATGTGGTATTAAATTCCGGATATTTCGGAACCTGGATCTATGGTCTGATGGAAAGACTTCTGATCCCATTCGGACTGCATCATGTGTTCTATCTTCCATTCTGGCAGACAGCACTGGGAGGAACACTGGAAGTTGCAGGCCAGACGATCGAAGGAGCACAGAACATTTTCTTTGCACAGCTTGCAGATCCGACGGTGGAACATTTTGCAGTATCTGCAACAAGATTTATGTCCGGTAAATTCCCATTGATGATTTTCGGCCTTCCGGGAGCAGCACTTGCAATGTTTAAGTGCGCAAAGCCGGAGAAGAAAAAAGAGGTTGGAGGCCTTCTGCTCTCTGCAGCATTGACTTCTATGCTGACCGGTATCACGGAACCTCTGGAATTTACATTCCTGTTCGTAGCTCCGCTTCTGTACGGAATCCATTGTGTGTTTGCAGGACTTGCATATATGCTGATGCATGTATTTAATGTCGGAGTAGGAATGACTTTCTCCGGTGGATTTATTGATCTGTTCCTGTTCGGTATCCTTCAGGGAAATGCAAAGACAAACTGGATCTGGATTGTGATCGTAGGAGTTGTTTATTTTGTTGTGTATTATTTCCTGTTTAGTTTCCTGATTCAGAAATTGGATTTGAAGACTCCGGGACGAGATGACAGTGAAGAGGTAAAATTATACCGCAGAAGTGATGTGGATGCCAGAAAGAAAGGTGAGACTGCAGGAGGAGAGTCCGCAGTTGATGAACTGTCACAGGCAATCTGTCAGGGACTTGGCGGTAAGAAGAATATTTCAGATGTAGACTGCTGTGCGACCAGACTTCGAATTACCGTTCACAAAGCAGATCTTGTAAATGATGCACTTCTGAAATCTACCGGAGCATCTGGTGTGGTACACAAGGGAAATGGTGTGCAGATTATCTATGGACCGAGAGTCACAGTGATCAAATCCAATCTGGAGGATTATCTGGAAACTGCACCGGATGAAGAATATATAGCAGAAGCTTCTGTAGAAGTGGAAGAAGAAAAAGAGACCAATGGAACAGAACGAAAAGTAGTAGAGACGATTGAGATCTCAAGCCCGATCACTGGAATTGCCGCAGATCTTGGAACGGCGCCGGATGAGGCGTTTGCAGGAAGAATGATGGGAGACGGCGCAGTCGTTACTCCGGAAGATCCGATCGTAAGAGCACCGGAAGACGGCGAAGTGTGCTTCGTATTTGATACGAAACATGCGATTGGATTCCTGACAGATTCCGGAATCAGCCTGCTGATCCATGTAGGTATTGATACCGTGAAGCTGGAAGGCAAAGGGTTTGAAGTGTTTGTTGAGAACGGACAGAAAGTGAAGAAGGGAGATCCGATGCTGAAACTGGATCTGGATTATCTGAAAGAGAATGCCCCTTCTATTACATCACCGATTCTCTGTACAGAACTGGAAGATCATCAGAAGATCCGCCTTTTGAAAGAAGGACAGATCGAGGCGGGAGAGGCACTGTTTGCAGTAGATATCTGCGAATAAAAGAAGAATGAAATGATATATGAGTGGGGAATAGTATGTACAGGATTAAAAAAGTATTGAATCATAATACAGTAATCGCTATCAGGCAGGATGATAATCAGGAATGCCTGATCATGGGGAAGGGAATCGGATTTGGGAAAAAGACGAGTGAACGCATCGATACGAGACCGGAAGACAGGGTATATTCTATGAAAGAATATACAGAGCGAGGGTCTGCGAAAGAGATCATCAAGTCAGTGCCACCGGAGTTCCTGGAGATTACGAACGAAGTCTTGAATGAGGCAGAAAAAATATTTGGAAAGATTGATCGTAACGTACTGTTCCCACTGGCAGACCATATTGCGTTTGCCGTACAGAGAATTCAAAATCATGAACAGATCAGTAATCCCCTGACGGAAGATATACGTGTACTGTTCTATATGGAATTTAAAGCGGCGGAAAAGATCCGTCCGCTATTGGAACAGCGGATGGGAATACAGATTGATGATGATGAAGTGGGATATGTGGCACTTCATATCCATTCTGCGATAGAGGATGAAAAAGTATCTCAGGCCATGCAGATGGCAAGAGCTGTCAGAGAATGTATTTCTCTGGTGGAGCAGACAGTAGGGAAGCCGATTGATGTGGCGTCGCTTTCTTATAATCGTCTGATGAATCACATCCGTTATATGGTAGCACGTGCGATGAGCGGTGAGAAGCTGAAAGTGAATATGAATGATTATATGAAGATAAAGTTTCCAGAGGCATTTCAGATGGCAGAAAGTGTCTGTACACAGGTCGGGCACAGCCTGGGATGTAAGCTGGAAGACGTTGAAGTCGGATATCTGGCGATGCACATTGAGAGAGTGGCAAGCGATGAGCTGGATACCGGAAAAGAAGATTAAAAGATAGAAAAAGGAGATTATGATTATGAAAACATTTAATTACGTTATTACAGATGAAGTAGGAATTCA
>JALEKG010000061.1 GCA_022769185.1 Dorea sp.
CTCTTCAATATATTTTTGATACATTTCTGTGATAATCCCCAGTTTAGAATATACATCTTCCCGATCATATCCTCCGAAAATTGTTTTCTTTATCTTCATTGTATTTATATATTCTTTGATTTCCTGTATCTTATCCATGTAACATCTGCTCCTTTCTTTTGAACCAATTTCTTCTTCTGCTTACACGTTTATTATAAGAAATGAAATGTAAATATAACCCTTCCTTTTATTTGTTCCCGATCTATTGTACCGAATGTTCTGGAATCAATCGAGTTTTCCAGATTATCTCCCAGTAAAAAGAGCTTGTCTCCTTCAATAGAAGAAATCCTCTTAATAACCTGCTTTCCATCTATTTTCGCAATTACAATATCCTGAGCTTTATAATTCTTATCCAATCGAGAATAGACTACAATGCTTTGGTCAGGAATTCCAGGCTCCATAGATGAACCTCTCACCACAGCAACCCCAAACAGAACATCCAGTAACAGGTAACAAATCAGTATTGTCAGAATTGCAAGCCTGACAAACCCCCAGCACTGTTTTCTTCGTCTTTCCTTTTGGATCAGTTCTTCTATAACATCTGTCATACTCTCCTTCGGATCTGTCACGCTATCCCTCTTTTCCTGAAATATGGACTCATTATATCAGATTCCTGTTTAAGATTCAATTTACCTCTGCCAGAAAAAGGAAATACATAAAATATGTCATGCCACAAATCTTACATTTTGCCCATCAATGATTCCGTTTTTATCCTTGAGCACCTTCCTGTGAAGTGATAAAATAGGACTTAGAAAATCATGAAAATATGGAGGTTGATATTTTGCGAAAATCGAAACATATTCGCTCTTTGATTTGTACATTTGTCATTGCCGTAATTTCCATCGGAATGCTTGCAGCCAATATAACAGAAACGTCCGCTCTAAGTGAGGAAGAGTCTCAGATAATGGAGCCTTCTATCCATACCTCCGAGGAGAACTCTTCTTCTACCGCAGAAGGTGATACTTCTTCCAAAAATGATGTTGATTTTTCCGAGGATAAAAACGATATAAATTCTCCTGATCTCATCACTACGGAAGAAGGAACAAATGGATCTGAAGAAACAATAAATAATCCTGAAGGGACAACAAATAATCCGAGTCTTCCCGATCTTTCAGGTGAATCAGATTCTTCCAATTCTGCTGATAAGGGAAATGAGGCCGAGAGCTCCAACTCCACTAATAAGGAAGAGACAGACTCTCCTGGCTCCGCTAATAACGAAGAGACAGACTCGCCTGACTCCGTTAATAACGAAGAAGCAGACTTTTCTGATTCCACTGGCAAAACAACCTCAGAAAGCACTTTCGATTCTGATTTTACTAATAGTGAAAAAAAAGAAAAGGAATCTTCTGAATCTCAGAAAGTAGTTCGGCCTCTCGATAAAGCACCTGCCTCTTCTGACCGTAAGATTCACGATAACCACCTGAACACTACCCGGATTTTGTCTTCCTTCTCTCCGTCCCAGCCATTTCCGGATGAAAGCGAAAAAATCAAATACAACGTTTCTCTTCCAATTGAAGGTATCCCATCCTTCATTACACAGGAAATGATTGTCGGGGCTTTAAAGTGTCAGGACGAAACTGGTTTTCCGGCATCTGTTACGATTGCACAGATTATTCAGGAATCCGGTTATGGATATTACGGCGAAGGTGGAGAGAATGGTCAAGGGCTTTCCTATCTGGCTTATCAATACTGTAACCTATTTGGAATTAAAGGCGAAGGTCCTGCCGGCACGGTAGATATGCTTACGAACGAACATACTTTCCGAGGAACAACTTATACAACTACCGCAGGTTTTCGCGTTTATAATACTTATACCGAATGTATCGAAGACCGTACTGAAATATTGAGACAATCTTACTCTGATCTTACAAAAGGCGTTACAGACGCTAATACATTTGCCATGAAGATTGGAAGCAGATGGGCAACCAGCAGATCTTATTCACAGAATCTGATTGAACAAATGGAACGCTACGATCTGTATCGTTTGGACGAAATGACATTAGATGAATTCAGCAATATGATCGGTCAATTCGCAGATCCTTGTCCCGGCGCTTATAAAACCAGTGGTTTTGGTTACCGTGCCTTTGATGAATCTTTCCACAAAGGCATCGACCTTGGAACTGGAAGTTACAATCTTCCAACTTATGCTGCCGAAGCGGGAACCGTGATCAAGGCAGGCTATGATACTTCTGCCGGAAACTGGATCGTTATTGATCACGGAAACGGACTGATCACCAAATATATGCATCATAAAGAAATCTATGTAGAAGAAGGGCAGCATGTAGAGAAAGGACAACAGATCGGCCTTACTGGAAACACCGGGTATTCGACCGGCAATCATCTGCACTTCCAGGTAGAAGAAAATGGATCTGCAGTAGATCCGACTATTTACCTCTCTGAATAGCACTGTTCTCCTTCTACCAAGCACACACATCTTATAATAGACATTATAAAAAGCTTGTTACAAAATGCAGCTATATCATTTTGCAACAAGCTCTTTTATTATTTTACTATTTCATAAAAGTGACCGCCAATTTTAGAATCGGATTGTAATCATAGATCATTTTCAAGATAGAATCTGACTGTATGATATAATACAGTTCTCTTCCGATGGTTGTCGTATATAAAAGCGTGATCAGAAGAAATATCGTCCACACAATAATCAATGCACCTAACACTCCTGCCAGTCCGCCCGCCAGACGATTAACGAGTCCCAGGACCGGGAGTTCTGCCACGATATCCAATGCAAATACGATTGCCCTCACTATGATCGTCACCAAAATAAACGTGGCCACAAACGCTATCATATTAATAATCAACTTCGACAGATAATTTCCCACATATTGCGGAAATGTCTCTGCCCCCAGTTTACCGTATACTTTTGCATTATTATTACTTACCAGAAGCTTTTTATAAACTTCTGGAATATCTACACTTTCTATGGCCTTATTCTGAATCTCTTTCGGGATTTCAAGCTGATCAAGTGCTTCAACGATTGATTTTTCGTCCTTAGAATTTAAGCCTGCAAGGATATTTCCGGATATACCATATTGCGCAAGGTCTTCGCTGCTGACATTTCCATTTACAATATCTTCAACTGTGATTCCATATTCTTTTAGCTTCTCTTCACTGACTCCTGCTGCCTTCAAAACCCTTCTGACACCATCTGCATCCATCGTATTTCCAGCATCTGCTTCTTCTCCAGTAAGTTGCGCCGCAACAAACTCTGCTGCTGTACTTGCCAGCTGGCTTTTTATCATTTCATCCAGAGGGGTATATTTTTCAATTGTTCCCGCAACATAAGGAGTTGCAAAAAACACCAGTACAAGCGTAAGAATAGTTGTCACAAGTGATACCGCGATCTTTATGGCTCCCTTACACAATCCTACGATTATACATATCAAAAATATCCCACCGACTACAACCAACAACCAGTTCATATACTCTCCTTATTTCACAAGACGAACATGCTCCATTCCGCTTGCGCTCATCACAATGTACTTGTTTACCCCTGCTATCGGAAAGATTTCAAAAATGTTATTATCCATCTCTCCATCATATTTCTGTATTCCACTTCTCATAAAGATACTGCACTTTTTGCCATCATACATGATCACCTGACTGCCGCAAATCTTTACATTATTAAAATCTCCGGTAAAATCTTTCGTTAAAGCTACACTTCCGTTCTTATTATATAGTCTCAGTTCATAACCTTCTTTTCCTTCATTTTTTAAAATAAGACCAATATATTTTTCATTGTGGAATACGCTTTTGATCTCTTTATCCATGGTAATCTCAGTCTTTTGCTTTGGGACATCCACCCCTTCATAGATCACCATACGATTATCCCCGACCGCTACAGAAGTAGAATCATTCATATAAAATCCGGATACCATTATAGTATCTTCATATTCCTGATATGACACCTGATGATCCGACTTTTCTTCACCAGCTTTTCCAAAATTATAATAAGCAATCTTAGATGTAATCTTTCCGTCTTGCGTATACAAATAAAGAACCTGTAACACTTCTCCGTTGGAAGACAATGCCACATCCATCGGATAGCCTGTTCCCGATAAAGATGTTTTGTGTTCAACCAGAACATTTCCAGCCGTGTCATAGCACATTACTTTTGCTCCTCCGTCACTTTTTAAGATTGTGCATACAATTCCCTGCTCTGACACATTGATTCTCTCAATCGGCATCGTCGTCTGGATCTCTCCTTTCACTCCGCTCTCTTCGAATACAATAATGTCATTACCTCCCTTGTCTGCAACAACGCCAGATTTCTTACCGGCAACAACAAACGGATTCTTAATCTGGTAAGACTGATTCCATTGTTCCTCACCTTTACGATTCAGGTATGCAATTCCGTCCCGGCTGTACTTCAATACTCCTTCTGCATATTGAGTATAACTATTGTTTGCTGCACCTTTTGCTGCATATGTATCACTTACCCGAGCACTGGTATAGGTCTGCAGATTGATAAAAAGATAAACGGCTATCGCAACCGCCGCCACTGCAATTATGCAGATAATGACCCTTCTTCTTTGTTTGATTTTATGCTGTCTGATTTCTTCCTCAAAATCTCTCGTTTCACCGTTTTCACTTTTCAACTCGTTCATAATCTGCTCAATAATCTTATCAGTCGGATCCTCCGGTTCATTTACAGCTTGAAGATTTTTATTCTTTCGGTGTATCATCTGTTATCCTTTCGTCACTTCGGTTTTCTCCCGCAGTGCATTCCACGAATGCCTTCGGCTTTCGTGGATCACATGCTTCGCATTATAAAAATAAAGCTCGTCAATTTTGTCTGCTTGCAGACAAATTGACTCTCTTTATTTTTGCACTGCTCATTGCCTTGTGCACATTATATCACATTTCACTACTAAGGTAGTAATAAATTTTGTCCAATGTAGATTAGGTTGCCGTCTGTCAGGCCATTCATTTTGCAGATAGCTTCTACATGTGAGGAATCACCATATAATTTTTCACTGATACTGTCCAAAGTATCACCTTTCTGTACCACATAATAATCATCTTCACTCAATTGTTCTTGAATCGTTGAAGTCTCAGGAACAGTTCCTGCGGAGACCTGCTCAGCATCACGGGTCTCACCCTCTTGATCTGACACATCTTCAGTATTTATCATTCCTTCATCTTCTTCTGCCTCTGATGAATCATTTCCTACCGAACGTGATAATGCCTCCAGCGAGGACTGAACTGCTTCCATTTTATCATAATTGTTGACGGTTGAGATTCCGATTGCCAGTACCACAATTACCAAAAGTGTACTTGTTAAATATACAAATCTGGAATTCTGTTTTTGTTCCTTGTCTTCCAATTTTTCTCTCACAACACTACGAAAATCCTTTGCAGCTCGATCCTCAACCATTTCACTGGGTGTCACGCCAATCTTTTTCCGAGTATTAATCATATATTCCTGCATGGAAGGGTTCTTCTCATAATAAATATAATGACCGCCCATCTGCATCAGCTCCCCGTACTTATACGCATAAAATACCTCTTCTTTCTCCACCGTATCTTTCCACACAAATACCGTATCAGACCTGGAAAAGGATTTTTCATGAATCCCGCTGATTTCCCGGCTTCGACTCATCAACCGGCCACTCTCAAGCAGGCACCACCCCACCGCGTCACTTGTCGGAAAGAAACGTTTTCTCTCTTCATCAGCTTCATGCCAGACTTCATCACTAATACGAAGTTCTGTACCATTAACCTCAACTTCACGAAGTCTAATCGCTCCAGAAACAAAAACAACACCCTGACCATCTACCGTCAGGATCTCACCAACAAGCATTGCCGCTTCTGGATTCTCTGATACTTTCTCACATAACTGATTCAGATAAGTATCCACATAATCCTCCACATATATCTTCGGTTCATCACTTACATTACCTATTTGCCTTACATTTTTGGGAAATTGTTTTTCCATATACTTTCACCTCATCTTGCATATTTTTGCTTATGATATCATACAGAAAATGCATATTTTATCAATCGGTGGGACTTGTCCCAGGAAATTTCCACAAAACTTCAGCCTGCTTCGACGTCTTATACAAAAGATTCTTAAAAAGGGACAGGGGAAATGTTGATTGGGGACGGGGAATTTTAAAAAATCCCCCGTCCCCAATCAACATTTCCCCTGTCCCTTTTTGAATTTTTCACGAAAAGAGTCCAGGAATTTACTTCCCGGACTCTTTCTTATTATGGAGATATTTTGTTTTGAAAGGTTATTTTACAAATTCTTTTACTTTTGTGTAAATGCTGTCTGCATCCAGACCATATTTCTTAATCAACTGTACTGCCGGTCCTGATTCTCCAAATGTATCGTTTATTCCAATTTTCAACACTTTCGCTGGTGCTTTCTGTGCAACTACATCACATACTGCGCTTCCCAGTCCGCCAATAACAGAATGTTCTTCTACTGTCACAATCTTTCCTGTCTTAGCAGCTGCTGCAATTACAGCTTCTTCGTCTAATGGCTTGATAGTATGCATATTAATCACTTCTGCACTGATTCCGTCTGCTGCCAGTTTTTCTGCTGCAGCCAGGGACTCTGATACCGGAAGTCCTGATGCAATGATTGTAACATCCGTTCCCTCACGCAATGTGATTGCTTTTCCCAATTCAAATTTATAATCTGGATTATCGTTGATTACCGGAACTGCGAGTCTTCCAAAACGAAGATATACCGGACCAACGTGCTCGTAAGCTGCTTTTACTGCTGCTTTTGCTTCTACGTCATCAGAAGGATTGATAACTACCATTCCCGGAATTGTTCTCATTAATGCAATATCTTCATTACACTGATGAGTTGCTCCATCTTCGCCTACAGAGATTCCGGCATGTGTTGCTCCGATTTTTACATTTAACTTTGGATATCCGATAGAGTTACGAACCTGCTCAAATGCACGTCCTGCTGCAAACATCGCAAATGAACTTGCAAATGGTACTTTTCCTGTTGTTGCAATTCCTGCTGCAACGCCCATCATATTGCATTCTGCGATTCCGCAATCAATATGACGTTCCGGAAAAGCTTTCTTAAATGTTCCTGTTTTGGTAGCAGCTGCCAGATCAGCATCCAGTACAACAACATCTTCATGTTCTTTTCCGAGTTCAACTAAAGCATTACCGTAGCTTTCTCTTGTTGCAATTTTCTTTACTTCTGACATAATGCTTCACCTACTTTCTCTAAATCTGCCATAGCAATTTCATACTGCTCATCATTTGGAGCAGCTCCGTGCCAGGATACCTGGTTCTCCATGAAGGATACATCTTTTCCTTTGATTGTCTTTGCAATAATTGCTGTTGGCATTCCTTTTGTTGCACGTGCCTCTTTAAATGCTGCATCTATTTCGTCGAAATCATTTCCATTAATATTAATTACATGGAAATTAAATGCTTCAAATTTCTTATCAATTGGATATGGAGAATTAACCTCATCAATCGGTCCATCAATCTGAAGGTTGTTGTTATCTACAATAACTACCAGATTGTCCAGTTTTCTGAAGCCTGCCAGCATAGCGGCCTCCCATACCTGTCCTTCCTGGATCTCGCCATCTCCCAAAAGAGTATAAACTCTATAGTCATCTCCTGACAATTTTGCTGAAATAGCCATTCCTACTGCTGCAGAAATTCCCTGTCCCAGGGAACCGCTTGACATATCTACGCCCGGAATGTGTTTCATATCCGGATGTCCCTGAAGATAAGAGCCAACTTTACGAAGTGTAGTAAGATCTTCTACAGGGAAGAAACCTCTGTTCGCCAAAGTAGAATAATACCCCGGCGCTGTATGTCCTTTGGACAACACAAAACGATCACGATCTGGTTTCTTTGGATCCTTTGGATCAATATTCATTTCTTCAAAATAAAGATATGTGTAAATGTCAGCGGCAGATAATGATCCTCCCGGATGCCCGGACTTTGCACTGTGAACTGCAGTGATAATGCCTTTGCGGACTTCATTTGCCGTCTTCATTAACTCTAATTTGTTCATGATTTTCCTCCTGAAATATTATTTATGCACTGATTTCGGCCTACTCTCCGAATACAGCTTTGTAATCAGCCTGGAATTTTGCAATACCTGCATCTGTCAGAGGATGTTTTGTCATCTGCTCGATTACTTTATAAGGAACAGTAGCGATGTCAGCTCCTGCCAGTGCACAATCTGTTACATGCATTGGGTGACGAACGCTTGCTGCAATAATTTCTGTCTCGATTCCAGCAATCTCGAAAATCTGAGCAATTTCAGAGATCAGATCTGTACCTCTTACAGAAATGTCATCGAGACGTCCAAGGAATGGAGATACATATGTAGCGCCTGCTCTTGCTGCAAGGAGTGCCTGATTTGCTGTGAAGATCAATGTAACATTTGTCTTAATCCCTTCAGAAGAAAGCTGCTTACAAGCCTTTAATCCTTCCACTGTCATAGGAATCTTAACTACCATATTTGGATGAATCTTGGCAATCTCTCTTCCTTCTTTGATCATACCTTCAGCATCAACAGTTGTTGCTTTTACTTCGCCGCTGATCGGTCCGTCCACGATAGATGCGATCTCTGCGATTACTTCTTCAAATACTTTGCCTTCTTTTGCAATAAGAGACGGATTTGTAGTTACTCCGCAGATAACTCCCATATCATTTGCTTTTCTGATATCCTCTACGTTGGCTGTGTCAATGAAAAATTTCATTTGATTTTCCTCCTTTTATTTGGTGAATGTGTTTCACTTAACTCTTGTTTGAATTATACCTTATACCCAGAATGTTGGTCAATAGCGCTTCATTTTTATTAATAATTTCCAATATTAATATTCTGAAATTATTAATTGCTTTTTCGTCAAAATCTTTTTCTTTTTCCATATAGTGCTAGTTTTTCCAAGCTCATTAAGTTATTTCCCCTCATGCAGACGCAAATTTATTAATAATAATTCTTTCAAAAGAATTAATTTTATTTTTTTCTTTTACTTTTAGCATAGGTAGTTGTTCCTCTGATGATCAGTTTTGGCTCATATTCAACATGGTATGTACTAATGGGCGGCATCTCCGAATATGCGGAATGATGCGATGCAATTTTTTTCATGATAATATCGCAGGCATCCCTTCCCTTATATATAACAAAATGCTCTATCGTCGTCAGATTTACATTGTGCATCCGGGCAAACAGTGTATTATCGCATCCCATGACAGATACCTCTGCCGGTACTTTGATTTTCTCTTCATAAAGTGCATCCATGACACCAAACGCAATCATATCATTCAGCCCAACGATTGCTGTAATATCCCTTGTTTCTTTCAACAGCTCCCTTGTTAATTCATAACCAATCTTATATTCCGAATCAATATGTGCAACATCCAGATCGAGCTCTTCCTTTGCCGCCTTAATAATAACATTTTCCTTAAGACCAGCTTTTTCATATTCCTTCAGAAATCCTTCCACACGTTTGGAACGCTGCTTCTGTCTTGCCGTAAGCGGAGGTGCAATATACGCAACATTTCGATGTCCCAGTTCCAAAAGATGCTTTGCCATTACACGGCCAAGTTTTGAATTATCCAATTCCACTGCATCCACATTCATCTTCTCATTCTGATTATTCACAATTGCTACAGGAATCTGCTGTGCAATCTCTTCTACCAGATCCATAAAACAACGGCTCGGATTACAAGTATAGATAATACCCAGAGGCCGCAGCTGCCACATCATTTTGAGATAACGTTCCTCCATCTTAAGATCCCGCTGTGTATTGCAGACAAACAAGCCAAACCCCTGCTCTTTCGCACGGGATTCAATTCCCTGAAGCAGCATGACATAATACGGATTCGTCAGATTCGGACAAAAGACCACAACCAGCTTTTCCTGGCGAGTTCCTTTGCGCGCTTTTCGCTTTGGAGGAAGATATCCTAGTTCCTTTGCCACAGTTTCCACCTTTTCCACAGTTTCCTTGGAAAAAGACACATTATACTTTTTATTTAAAATCATCGAGACCGTCGATTGCGATACACCCGCCACACGAGCAATATCCGTAGACGTCACTTTACTTTTTTTCATTTCGTACACCTCATAAGGGACAGGGGATTTTTAATTTGGGACGGAGGATTTTCGCCAAGTGTCCAAAGAAAAGGTTCAGTGAACCTTTTCTCGGATAAAAATTCTCCGTCCCAAATTAATATTATAATTCAGTTCTTCCTTCCAAAGCACGAAGTAATGTTACCTCATCAATGTATTCCAGATCTCCCCCCACCGGCACTCCACTTGCGATTCTGCTGACTTTAATTCCGGTTGGTTTGATTAATTTACTGATATACATGGCTGTTGTTTCGCCTTCCAGGCTTGAATTTGTTGCAATAATGACCTCATCTACATCTCCCTGAAGACGTGCGATCAGTTCTTTAAGTTTGATATCTTCCGGTCCGATTCCCAGCATCGGTGAGATTGCGCCATGAAGGACATGGTAAATACCGTTATATTTTCCAGTTTTTTCATAAGCGGCAAGATCCCTTGTATTTTCCACTACCATAATAGTCTTATGGTCTCTGCTGCTATTGCTGCAGATAGGACATAATTCCTGATCGGTAAGGGTACAGCACTCTTTACAGTATTTGATATTTTCTCGTGCCTCTACCATAGTGGATGCCAGTCTTTTTACATCCTCTAATGGCATGTGTATCAAGTGAAAAGCCAGCCTCGATGCTGACTTCGTTCCAATTCCAGGAAGATGTGATAACTCTTCGATTAATTTGCTCATCTGGCTGCTGTAGTAATCCATGTCTTATAACTCCCTGCTAGAATAATCCCGGCATTCCTCCGCCTTTTCCACCTGTCAGTTTTGACATTGCAGATGCAGATTCTTCATCAACTTTCTCCATTGCTTCATTGATTGCAGCAACAATCAGATCTTCCAACATTTCAACATCATCCGGATCTACTACTTCCTCATCCAGTTTAATCTTTAAAAGTTTCTTGGTTCCCGTTACGGTTGCTTCAACTGCACCGCCACCAGCAGTTGCACTGAATTCTTTTGTTTCCATTTCCTTTGCCTGTTCTTCCATCTGACGCTGCATTTTCTGAGCCTGCTTCATCAGATTTGCCATATTTCCCGGCATTCCTCCACCCGGGAATCCTCCTCTTTTTGCCATGATTTAATCCTCCTGATTTCTATATTTTTTCAGTTTTTTCCAACTTAATCTTCTACTGTTATTTCCATATTAATTAAGCTTTCCAGATCCACAAAACTCTCCTCGAATCTGCGTCCTTCTTCTACCTGCCGCACTTCTACTTCCACTTTTTTCCCAATTTTCTCTACAATCAAGCGCTCAATCTCCGCTTTATGATCCTGTGTCGCGACCACTCCTGCACTCATTTCATCTGGAAGCACAATCATTAAACGATTTCCTTCTCCAGCACTTAATCTTGCCTTTTTCAGATATGTTTTCAACATTGGTGATGCCTGATTTGCAATCATTCGAAAATCTTTTGCTACTTCTTTCACATCTTCATTTAATGCTTTCGGAAGCTCGGGCTTCACTCTCGAACGGCTCTCCTTTTGTTCGCCGTTTACATAGACCACTTTTTCTCTGACAGCATTCTCTGACAGACCTTCTTCCAGACGCTTTTCCACTGCACGAATCCGGTCCAGCAGTGCATCCTGATTCTGATCCATAGCCGGACAGCACAATTTAATCAGAGTCACCTCCAGAAGCACTCTCTTCTGCGTCGCATATTTCAGTTTTCCTGCAAGATCAGAGAAGATTCTAATATAACGTATCAAAGTATCATTGTCAATCATCTGTGCTTCTTCTTTTAATAAAGCCAGATTTTCCGATGATACATCCAGAACTTCCTCCATATCATCTGAACATTTTACCAAAAGAAGATTCCGCAGATACCAGGTGAAATCTGATGCGAGCTGTGTAAGCTCACGTCCCTGCATCACCAATTCATCTACCGTCTCAATTACCTTATGCACATCCATCGAAAGCAATTCCCGAAAAAGACGACTGAACACTTCCGTATCCACTGCGCCAAGAACTTCCAGGACATGATCATAAGTCAGTTTTTCACCCATGTAAAATGCCACACACTGATCCAGAAGGCTTAACGAATCACGCATAGAACCATCTGCCGCTCTTGCAATGTAACGAACTGCTTTTTCTTCCACATCCCACTGTTCTTTGTCAATCAGTTCCCGTAGCCGGGCTGATATGGTATCGATGGATATCCTCTTAAAATCATACCGCTGACAGCGGCTTAAAATGGTAATCGGTATTTTATGTGCTTCTGTCGTTGCCAGAATAAATATAACATATTCCGGTGGCTCTTCCAGTGTTTTCAAAAGTGCATTAAATGCACCAATGGAAAGCATATGCACCTCATCGATAATATATACTTTATACCGTCCTTCTGTCGGACGATATGTGACTTCCTCACGGATTTCCCTAATGTTATCAACGCCATTATTAGAGGCCGCATCAATCTCTATTACATTCATAGATGTGCCAGCCGCAATCGACCGGCACATCGCACATTCTCCACAAGGACTCCCGTCAACCGGATGTTCACAGTTGACCGCTTTTGCAAATATTTTCGCAACCGTCGTTTTGCCCGTCCCCCGAGTCCCACAAAACAGATAAGCATGACCAATACGGTCCGCCTTAATCTGATTTTTTAATGTTTTTACAATGGCATCCTGTCCTTTTACATCCTCAAATTCATCAGGACGAAACTTTCGGTATAATGCCGTATATGACATTCTTTACACTCCCTGTCTATCAATTTTCCGTCTTATTCATCACCAAAGCTGATTCCCGTCATCTTAGCTTCTTTAATTATAGAAGCATTCGGATCTACATACTTCAACTTTCCAGCAACCTCTTTCAACGGAACCCGGATAATATCCTGGTTCTTAGTTCCCAGCATATATCCATATTTTCCTTCCAAAATTGCCTGTGCCGCAGCCGCACCGAGTCTTGTTGCAAGTACACGGTCATATGGACATGGCGATCCACCTCTCTGTGTATGTCCCGGCACCGTAATTCTAACTTCCTTATCAGATTTCTTCTGAATTCTTTCTGCCAATTCATAAGCAACGGAAGGATACTTCTTCTTTTCCTTCTTCTCTTTCAGTTCTTTCTTGCTAAGGGCCGCATCGCCTTTGGAAATTGCGCCTTCCGCCACCGCAATGATCGTAAATTTCTTACCAGCCTTATCACGTTTTTCAATCGCATCTACTACAGCATTAATATCATACGGAATTTCTGGAAGAAGAATGATATCAGCACCACCAGCAATACCGGCATGCAACGTAACCCATCCAACCTTATGACCCATTACTTCAATAATAAACACACGGCTGTGGGAGGTTGCTGTCGTATGAATCTTATCAATCGTATCCGTCGCAATATCTACCGCGCTCTGGAAACCAAACGTCATATCCGTTCCCCATAAATCATTATCAATGGTCTTAGGAAGTGTAATTACATTCAGACCTTCTTCACTCAACATATTTGCAGTCTTATGCGTACCATTCCCACCAAGAACCACAAGACAATCCAGATTCAGTTTATGATACGTATGCTTCATAGCCTCAACCTTATCAAGCCCATTCTCATCCGGAACACGCATCAGCTTAAATGGCTGTCTGGAAGTACCAAGAATCGTTCCACCGAGAGTCAGAATCCCAGAAAAATCTCTCGAAGTAAGCATCTTAAAATTCGAATAAATCAACCCTTTATATCCATCCTGGAATCCATAAATTTCCACATCATCACGTTTAGAACAAAGTCCCTTAACCACTCCTCGCATAGCAGCATTCAAAGCCTGGCAGTCACCGCCACTTGTAAGCATTCCAATTCTTAACATACATACGCTCCTTTCACCTAATCTCATATGTTTCATCAAATCAAAATTCATATTCTCAATAACACAGAATACAATAAAATTATAACTTATTTTTTAACAACGTACAATAAGGGACAGGGGATTTTTAATTTGGGACGGAGGATTTTTAAAAATCCTCCGTCCCAAATTAAAAATCCCCTGTCCCTTTTCTATAAACGTGCTATAATAGCATGTGGATAAGTTTAGATAGAAAGTAGGTAATCATGTGGATAAGTTAGATATAAAGCTGTGGTCTCTCGCAGCAAAGGGGCAGATTGTTCCAGATCGTTCCTTACTTAAAACTCCGGAACAAATTGAAGCTATTAAAAAAAGTGCTGATTTGAATACGGCTGTTTTAGATCATATTGCCACTCATATTCATGCCGGTATGAGTACAGCTGAAATCGATAAGCTGGTGTACGATTTTACTACGGAGCATGGTGGTATTCCGGCTCCGCTAAATTATGAAGGTTTCCCGAAAAGTGTATGTACTTCTATTAATAATGTCATCTGTCATGGTATTCCGGACGAAAATGAAATTTTGATCGAGGGCGACATTATTAATGTTGATGTCTCTACCATTTTAAATGGATACTATTCAGACGCTTCTCGTATGTTTACAATTGGAAAAGTTTCTCCAAAAGCAGAAAAAATTGTACGTGTTACGAAGGAATGTGTGGAGCTTGGCCTGAAGGCTGCAAAACCATGGGGACATCTTGGTGATATTGCTTATGCGATCAACACGCATGCCCGTGCAAATGGTTATTCTGTTGTCGAGGACATTGGCGGTCATGGCATCGGTCTTGAATTTCATGAAGACCCTTTTGTCAGCTATGTTACTCCTAAAGGAAGCGAAATGGTTCTGGTTCCGGGCATGATGTTTACCATTGAACCTATGATCAACGAGGGAAGCCCTGATTTCTATATCGATGAGGATAACGGATGGACTGTATATACAGAAGATGATGGTTTATCTGCCCAAGTTGAATATATGGTATTGATCACAGAAACTGGCGTGGAAGTTTTAACAAAATAAATTGAATTTGGGAAAGATTAAAAATGACATGGAGACATTAGCCAAAAGCTCTGTCCCCATGTCATTTTTATTTTCTTAATTCATCCCGCATTCCGAGAACGAGTGCAGAGTGTGCACCCATGTTTACAACCACTTCTCCATCTTGCACCAGATACTCTTCATAATCTACAGTATATCCATCTAGATATGAATAAATAAGTTTTTTCATCCGGCATTTCATTGGAACTTCTACTTCCCACACCGGCACAGTAACTTCTGCAAGGTCACTACGATTATTGATAATCACTATCACCTTGTCTTCTCCGAGGAATCGTCCATAAGACAACATGTTTTCCTCCCATTTCAGCATTTTAATGGATCCAGTCCTGAGTGCCGGATGTTCTTTATGTATCCGGATAATTTCTCTATGAAATGCTATTAATTCTTTGTTTTCATGGCCCCATGGATAGGTTCTCCTGTTATCCGGATCTGTAAATCCACAAACACCCGCCTCGTCGCCATAATATACGGTAGGTGCTCCTACCCAGGTCATCTGCATAATAACTGCTTCTCGCATAACCCCCAGATTGATATATTCGTTTGCAGCTTCTGGTCCAAGGTGTTCCACACGTCCTACCATGTGATTCGTCCGGGTCAGAAATCTGGAATGATCATGATTGGACAGTTCATTCATTGCCACCTGAAGAGAAGGAGTCAACATATTGGACATGTGATGGGAAATGGATCCTACGAAATTATCTGCATTTCCGAGAAGTTCTTCTCTTGCCTCATCACTGTGCTTTTCCATACCAGTTAAAAACCAGGTCACAGGCTCCATAAATGCATCATAATTCATGACAGTATCCCATTCATCTCCCCTCAGCCAGTCACTCGGATCACCGTAATGCTCTGCCAGTATCAATGCGTTTGGGTTTGCATCTTTGACTGCACGGCGGAACTTCTTCCAAAAACTGTGATTATATTCATTACTGCGTCCCAAATCTGCCGCCACATCAAGACGCCATCCATCAACATTATACGGAGGGGATACCCATTTTCTTCCAATATACAGGATATAATTTTCAAGCTTCGTAGAATCTTCATAGTTTAATTTGGGCAATGTATCATGGCCCCACCAGCCATCATAATTGTAATTATATGGCCAGTTTTCCGGCTCTTCTTTAAAAAAGCGAAAATAACTTCTGTATGGACTCTCCGGTGATACATAAGCCCCCGGTGCATAATCCTCCTGCTTTTCATAGACCCGTTCTCTGTCCATCCACTTGTTGAAAGACCCACAATGATTGAACACACCATCCAGAATAATTTTCATTCCGCGTTTATGAAGTTCCTCTACTAATTCAATAAACAGTTGATTACTTGCCTCGAGATTCTTATAATCCGTTGTTCTTTTCTGATATTTTGTTGCCTGACAGTTATCAGTCACCCCTTCTGGAAGGACCTCGCCACCATCAGATACAATTTTCCCATAATGAGGATCGATATAATCGTAATCCTGAATATCATATTTATGATTTGAAGGCGACACAAACAGCGGATTAAAATACAACACTTCCACTCCAAGATCCTGCAGATAATCCAGCTTATCAATCACGCCCTGCAGATCTCCCCCATAAAATTCCCGTACTCCCATTGTTGCAGGATATTTATTCCAGTCATCCACCTTCTGGGAATATCCACCAATATAATAGTATTCGTTCGTCTCTACATCATTGGACTTATCTCCGTTATAAAAGCGGTCTGTAAATATCTGATACATGACCGCTCCTTTTGCCCAGCCGGGCGTAGAGAAGCCCGGTACTATGACAAAGTCATAGAATTCCACGATCTCCTTTGATACGCCACACCTGCTATAATAACATTTTTCATCATTACTTTGAATTTCAAAACAATACCGGAAGGGCTCCTCGTTCAGACGCCAGTTGATTCTGTAAAAATCAAATTCCCCCTCCGTTTTTTCCTTTTCCATATCATATCCGCCAACTCCTGTCATCAGCCGGACTCTCTCTACATCATCCTTTGCTGTACGAAAACGCAGCGTTACCAGTTCATTCTCCACCGGCTCAGCCGGATTTACATAACTAGCTGTTCCATCACAAAATAATGCTGCTTCCTTCATGTTGCACCTCTCTTAATTTATCGTGTTCTCTTCTTTATGCCTCTGATACTTCTCCGGTAAACAACGCTTCAAATTCGTCTCTGGAAATCTTCTCCTTTTCCAGCAAGAGTTCCGCACAAGAGTGTAAAACATCATCATATTTTTGAATGATGTGTCTTGCTCTGTCGTAGCATTCATCGATGATTCGTTTCACTTCCTGATCGATCACAGTAGCTACACCCTCACCATATCCTCTGCCGGCATGTGCAAGATCACGGCCAATAAAGACTTCATTATTATCATCATCATAATTAATCAGTCCTACCGCCTCAGACATACCAAACTTAGTAACCATGGACTTAGCCAGACTGGTTGCCTGCTTAATATCCTGTGATGCTCCGGTCGTTATATCATCAAACACAGCTTCTTCTGCTACACGGCCACCCAAAGCAACCGTAATATCCTGAAGCATTTTTCCCTTTGTATTGAACATCTCATCTTTTTCCGGAAGTGGCATCGTGTATCCTCCGGCGCCTCCTGTCGGAATGATCGATACACTGTAAACCGGACCTACATCTGGAAGCACATGGAACAAGATTGCATGACCTGCCTCATGAAAAGCCGTAATACGTTTTTCTTTCTCGGAAATGATACGACTCTTCTTCTCCGCACCAATCCCTACTTTTACGAATGCCTTCTTTACATCTTCCTGTTTCAGGAATACTCGATTATCTTTCGCTGCCAGAATTGCTGCCTCATTTAAGAGATTTTCAAGATCTGCTCCTGTAAATCCGGCAGTAGTCTGAGCTATCTGCTTCAGATCAATCTCCTCACTCAGCGGTTTGCCTTTCGCATGAACCTTCAGGATCTCTTCTCTTCCCTGAACATCTGGTCTTCCAACCATAACCTTTCGGTCAAAACGGCCCGGACGTAAAATTGCCGGATCCAGAATATCCACCCGGTTCGTTGCTGCCATCACGATAATTCCCTCATTAACACCAAAACCGTCCATCTCAACCAAAAGTTGGTTCAGCGTCTGCTCTCTCTCATCATGACCGCCTCCCATACCGGTACCTCGACGTCTTGCCACGGCATCAATCTCATCAATAAATATAATACATGGAGCATTTTTTTTCGCCTCTTCGAACAGATCACGAACACGGGATGCACCGACACCTACGAACATTTCCACAAAATCCGAACCGGAAATTGTAAAGAACGGAACACCCGCTTCTCCCGCAACTGCTTTTGCAAGCAATGTTTTTCCAGTTCCCGGAGGCCCAACAAGAAGTACACCTTTCGGAATCCTTGCGCCTACCTGAATATATTTTTTCGGAATCTTTAAGAAATCTACAATTTCTTCCAGTTCCTCTTTTTCTTCCTGAAGGCCTGCCACCTGTGCAAATGTTACTTTTTTATCCTGATCTGTGCTTAGTCTCGCTCTGCTCTTTCCAAAATTCATAGCCTTCGCATTGGCTCCGCCGCCCTGACGGTTCATCATTGCAAATATCAAAAGCATTCCGCCCAGAATCAGGAGCATCGGCATCATAGTCGTTGCAAACCAGCTGTCCTGTGGCACATCCGGCATACTATAGTCAATCTGTTTTTCTTTCAGATAATCCTGAATCTCATTAACATCTGACACATACAGATATTTTATCTGTTCTTCTTCGCCTGTTGTCTTTATTTCTATATCCACACGCCCGGTCGGAACATTTTTATTCTGATTCACAGTGACCGCAGCAATATTATCTTCCTGAATTATCTTTTCAAATTCTTTCCAGGATATTTCCTTTTCTCTCTGGTCGAACTGATTGGTAAACCACAATGCTGCAAATAAAAATACAACAAAAATCAAAAGTGCCGCACTGTTCAACCCTCTCATTTTTTTGGTATTCAATTTGGAAACTCCTTTCTATTCCACACCTTCTACTACTCCGATGAACGGAAGATTTCTGTATTTCTGTGCATAATCCAGACCATATCCTACAACAAATTCATCCGGAATATTGAATCCTACATAATCTACCTTTACATCCTTTACTCTCCTGTCCGGTTTATCCAGAAGTGTACACAGACGCATACTCTTAGGATTTCGTTTGGAAAGGATCTCCATCAGATAATACAATGTTCTTCCCGAATCAATAATATCTTCTACGATTAATACATCTTTTCCTTCCAGAGATTCATCCAGGTCTTTTGCAATCTTTACCACACCGCTGGAAGACGTTCCGTCACCATAACTGCTGACACTCATAAAATCCATAGAGACCGGCACACTAATCCTTTTGGCCAGTTCACACATAAAAAACACCCCACCTTTTAATACACAGATAAGGTGAACCTGTTTTCCCGCATAATCTTGACTGATCTGTTTTCCTAATTCTTCGATTCTTTTTGCAACTTCTTCTTCAGGAACCAATACTTTTACTTGCTCTGCCATTCTTTTTTCCTCCGCAAATCTCTATTTCCAGGATTTTCCTGGTCTTATCTGTTATCTGATACTTCTGACTCTGTCGGTACCCCACGATCCACATGATCTGATCTCCATCTGCCACAAGCCAGATCCTGTCTCTTTCTTCCCGGGGAATCTTATTATTAATGAAATACTGTTTCAGCTTCTGAGTCTCTCCCAAATGATTGATCACAATAGAGTCTCCAGGCTCTCTATGCCTTATTTTTACAGTATTTTTTATTATATCATAATCGAACCATTTCGTGTAGGTTTTTTGCGGAAATGCTTCCATATCATGTTCTTTTTCAAATACACGCATTACCACATGCGGTTCTTCTTCCTCTATGACTTTCCTCTCCAACTCGGGTTCATTACTTGGATTCTCCAGCCAGCCACCTTTCCGATACAGTTCAATTCCTTCATAACATCTCTCTGCCGTCATTTCATAAGGCAGAGAAAGCTTCCGTCCTACCTGATGGCCAAACAATTCCTCTGTAAGCTTCACATGTATCTGTTCAATATCTTTTCGTCTTCCGGCTACCCGGCACAAAAGTTCATGAACAATATAACTTCTAAGTACTTCTGGCACCTTAAAAAAGGCCTCTTTTCTTACCAAAACCCGTCTGCCGTTTTTCCACGTATCATCTATACACATTTCCGCATATCGGGCAGTTTCCATTTCTATAAATTCACTCAGCTTTCTCATCTGCTCCATCGTTTCAGACATATGCTGCACTGCCTGAGGATTAATTTCCTCTTCCAGATAAGGAATCACATGACCTCGGAGCCGGTTCCTGGTATAAGTATCTTCCAGATTTGTCTCATCTATACAATAAGATATTCCCTGATTCTTCAGATAGACCTCTGTCTCCTCTCGTCTCAAGCACAACAGAGGACGAATATACACCCCATCTACAGGCGCAATTCCTCCCATACCTCTCAGACCGCAGCCACGGCACAGATTCCACAAAAGCGTCTCCGCATTATCATTCTGATGATGTGCCAGTGCAATTCTGGTACCCCCGCATTTTGCCATAACATCCTCAAATACCTTGCGGCGGACATTCCTTCCGGCCTCTTCCAGTGTCATTTTATATTCCATCGCATAATATTTCACATCCTCATGCCAGACATAAAGCTCCACATTTTGTTCTCTGCAGATTTTTCTCACATAATCCTCATCTGCATCTGCTGCCCGGCCACGAATTCCATGATGTACATGTACCGCTATAATGGTAATCTCTTTTTCCTTCTGAAGTTCCAGAAGCATGAAAAGAAGGCATACAGAGTCCGCTCCTCCAGATACGCCTACGATTACCTTATCTCCTCTTTCCAACATATGATATTTCTCTACATATGCTTTTACCCGCTGATACATACTGCCGTCCCTCTTATGTGAATTCCTCTGCATGTCTTACCGGCTGCCATCCGTTTTGTATTATGCTATATATTTTTACTATATAAAATTTCCGAACGAAAGTCAACTAAACTCTGACGTCTCATCTTTTCCATATTCCTACTACAAGAATCGTCATATCATCAACCGGGACCTCTCCGGACCATTCCAGTACCTGCCCCAGAATATGATGCGCCAGTTCCTTCGGATTTACGATACGAGAGTCTTGAATAAAGGTTGTCAGCAGTGTATCCTGCTCATTTACAGGGAGTGCATCCAGTACTCCATCTGTCAACATAATTACGTAATCTCCCGAATGTAGTTCTCTGACCTGTGACTCTATCTCTATCTCCTGCAATACTCCGATTGGAAGTGTGGATGAACTGATTTTTTCCACTGTATCCTGCCTTTTAATATAAGTGGCCGCTGCTCCAGCTTTCACAAATTCACAAGTTCCATTGTACAGATCAAACAGACTGATATCCAACGTAGAAAACCGGATTTCTTCACGGCCGATCACTAGTGCTGTATTCATCATCTGAACCGCCGTATCCACAGGAAATCCTGCTTCCAGAAGCTCTTCCAGCATTTCCACTACCATTGCACTCTCACGAAAGGCTTCTTCCCCTGATCCCATACCGTCTGAGAGTGCAATTCCTTTTTTCCCTCCCGGCAGATCCGCCATCAGGAAAGTATCTCCCGATATTTTTTCACAGCCCTTTCCAATCTTTGCCACCCCCTGGAGTGTATGGTATCTGGCAGACTCTACAAATGCAACTGTACAATAATCTTCTCCAATCACCGGACGTTCCCCCTGCTCAGGTAGCAGATCCCTTCCGACACATTTTCCCACAAGTGCTGCTATCTCCTTCGTGGATGCCAATCGCCCTTTCGATGTTTTTACCGTAAGATGAATCTCATATTTCCCTTGCGGCGTCATATAAAACACAGAAGAAAGCATTCGGATTCCTGATTTTTTTAATTGTGTCTTTAAGCGCTTTTCCAGATGATCATCCCGAAAAATCCCGGCATCCAGCTCTCTTGTCGTATATTGAATCATCTTCGCAAAACTGGCAAGCTGTCCCACATATCCCTCCCGGTTCTGCACCATCCGATTATTCCACATTAGAATCTGCTTGGCATTTTCAAATGTCTCCAGTGATTCCCTCAGGAATCTCGGTGCCATCTGACATCTTTTCTGTAATTTTCGTTTTAATTCTACGTTTAGTTCCGCACCATATTGCTCGGCTGTACATAGAATTTCATACATCATCTGATAAGTATGTACCCGTTTTTCTCCCAGGCACTGTGCCTTCTGCTCACAATTTTCACATACTTTTCCTGTCACTCTTAAAAACATCTCATCTATTTCATCCTTGGAAAATGTCCCCTTATATTTTTCCAGTGTTAGAAATGTGCTGGATAAATGCACTAGCGAATCCGCGAACTTGTCCATCTGTATCACATACGGATTCATGAACATCTCTTTTTCCTTTATTTCTGCCACTTTAAAAGCTCCCCTTTCAAATAAACAATAGCGCAAAAAAAGCTTTAGGAATCATTTCCCTAAAGCTTTTTCTTACGTCTCTTATTTTGCCCTAAATATAATTTCATTCTCATGTACCAGGCCAAGTTTCTCTTTTGCCACCTCTTCTACATACTCATCGGTTCCCACATACTTATCAAGTTCTTCGATTTCCTTTGCCCGTTCTTTTTCATCCTCAATCTTCTGTTCAAGCTCAGTTTCCTGTGCCTGATATGCCTGATCTTTTGCCTTTAACGTGATACTGTCTATCGATATAATCGCTGTCAGCAGAATCACAACGCCGCAAATTGTCAATACACTTCTTTTATGCTTTTGCACTTTTCTGCGCTGACGACTTCCTCGGTTTTTCTTTTTTGTTTCTTTTACCATTCTATACTCACCCTTACATCGGCATACACACCGACTTTACTCAATAATAATATATTAACTTTTTTTATTTTTTTTATCAAGCCTTTTAAAAAAAATCCTTCCCTCTTTGCATGTAAATTTTTTTGTGCAATTTTTCTACTTTTTTAATTAAAATCGAGCTTAAGATTGCTCCCAGCACAACACCTAGTGCAAAGTACCATCGAATACTACCATCACTTGTATAGTAAATCTGCACAAATAAATATATCGCTATTCCAACCCAGTATATCAGATCTTCTGACTCTACCATAATGTTTGTATGCTTTATCACCAGACGGATACAACTGAGGAAACGATAAAAAAGGCGAATAATGCATCCTGAAAGAACAGCCAGCACAAATACAATAAATTCTTCTCTGATTCCCATTACATCCATTACCTGAACAACTTCGAAAACAGATTCTCAGCCTGTTTTCCATGTGACTGAATATCAGAATATGCAATACTGTCAATATTTCCAGACAGATCCACCTCTCCCTTTTCAAGAGTCACACGATTCACATGAAGATCTGTTCCCTTAACCATCATCATTCCCTGCTCTGTCTCCAGCAGGATCTCATTCAGATTAAACGACAACACATCCAACACACCCGTTACAAGACCCGTTTTACGATTATTGACCACCAGTTTATGGGTTTTCTGTACGGTTCTTTCTTCCATATGCATCACAACCTTTCTTAATAATCATATGAAAGGCCGCATCAGATTATTACAAATATTTAAAGAGCTCCCCTGCTTCTTCTTTCTTCGTTGTTTCTTTGATATCCAATACTTCTACTTTTACGTTCTTAGTTCCAAATTGAATTTCTATTATATCGCCAGGTTTTACTTTTACCGAAGCTTTTGCCACATTTCCATTTACCAGCACACGTCCTGCGTCACATGCTTCATTTGCCACCGTTCTCCGCTTGATCAGGCGGGATACTTTTAAAAATTTATCCAGTCTCATTTCTTCTCCTTCATTTAAACACAGAGTTCTTTTTAGAGTAAAAATAGAGAGCGCCAAACGCTCTCTATCTTTCTCTCATATCTTATCTCAATCCTATACCGAATTATTCGTTCACAATGTCTTTCAATGCTTTTCCAGCTTTGAATTTTGGTGCCTTACAAGCAGCAATTTCCATTGTCTTTCCAGTCTGCGGATTTCTTCCTTCTCTTGCAGCTCTCTTGCTTACTTCAAAAGTTCCAAATCCTACTAACTGTACTTTATGCTCTTTCTTTAATTCTTCTGCAACAACATCGATAAAAGCCTTTAAAGCCTTTTCAGAATCTTTTTTGGATAATTCTGCTCTGTCAGCAATTGCTGCGATTAATTCTGTTTTGTTCATGGATATTTTCCTCCTCTTGTTTGCGTTTAGAATCCCTTATTTTAATTCTATCAAAATAATAATCAGCGTCCATACCCGTCATATGGGAAGCCTATAAATATTGTTATACCTGTTTTCCCTCAGCTTGTCAAGGTTATTCCATAGTTTTCGCCCCCATTTTCAAGGTTCCCGGACATCGGGATTTTCCTACAGCATCGCATGAATCATTGCAAGAACTTCTTCTCCTAATTTTGCTGATTTTGCATCTGCATCTTCCAGAGAAGTACCCTTAATTCCGTAATAGAATTTTACCTTTGGTTCAGTTCCAGACGGTCTTACGCACAACCATGCATCATCAGTCAATTCATAATATAATACATTCGATGCCGGAAGACCAGTTGGCACCACTTCGCCAGTTGCAATATCTTTGATTGTATCTGCCTGATAATCTCTTGCCTTCAGGACCTTATATCCTCCAACTTCCATTGGTGGATTCTTACGGAGCGTCTCAAGAATCT
This sequence comes from Dorea sp., assembly GCA_022769185.1. Taxonomy (GTDB): domain Bacteria; phylum Bacillota; class Clostridia; order Lachnospirales; family Lachnospiraceae; genus Dorea_A. Next base: position 24,701 of record JALEKG010000061.1, read on the forward strand.
CCTGAATCTTCTGAAGTCCCTCAATTCCCTTTAAGGTAATGGACTGAATATCATCTTTGTAATATCCATATTTATCATACATGTCCACCATTGCATCCCACAGAGTCTTACCCTGTGTCTTATAATAAGCGGCAGCCTCACACAATGCCATGGTAGCGACGATTGCATCTTTATCTCTTGCATGTGTTCCGATCAGACATCCATAGCTTTCCTCAAATCCGAAAAGATATTCTCCCTTTCCAGTTGTTTCAAATCCAAGAATCTGCTGTCCGATATATTTGAATCCGGTAAGCACTTCAATCAGACCTACTCCGTATCCTTTTGCGATTGCATCTGCCAGATTAGAAGTAACGATTGTCTTAATCAGATAACCATCCTCCGGAAGTTCTCCCTTTGTTGCCTTTCTCTGACCGATCTCATAATCAGCCAGCAGACATCCGGACATATTTCCAGTCAGCGTATGATATTCTCCATTTTTATCTTTAACACGAACCCCCAGTCTGTCGGCATCAGGGTCAGTTGCAAGAACCAGATCTGCATCTACTTCCTTTGCAAGTTTTAATCCCAATTCAAATGCTTCCTCTGCTTCCGGATTCGGATAAGAAACAGTCGGGAAGTTTCCATCTGGCAGTTCCTGTTCTTTTACTACATATACATTTGTAAATCCAAGTTCTTTTAAAATGCGGCGTGCAGGAATATTACCGGTTCCATGGAGCGGGCTGTATACAATCTTAAGGTCTCTGCCTACTGCATCAATGGAATCCTGATGAATCACCTGTTTTTTAAGTTCCGCAATATAAGCATCATCTATTGCAGCTCCGATTACTTCATATAAACCAGCTTCCTTTGCTGCATCCAGATCCATAGTTTTTACCTGATTAAAATCTGCAACAGCCTTTACTTCATCCATGATTCCTTTATCATGTGGAGGTGTAATCTGTGCGCCGTCTTCCCAGTATACTTTGTATCCATTGTATTCCGGCGGATTGTGGCTGGCTGTAATATTGATACCTGCGATACATCCAAGTTTACGAACTGCAAAAGACAGTTCCGGAGTCGGGCGAAGTGATTCAAATACATACGCCTTAATCCCATTCGCAGCAAGGCAAAGAGCTGCTACATCTGCAAATTCCGGTGACATGCGGCGTGAATCATATGCAATAGCAACCCCCTTTGCCTGACCGTTATTCTTTACTATGTAATTTGCAAGGCCCTGTGTTGCTTTCCTTACTGTATATACGTTCATTCGGTTGGTTCCTGCGCCAATAATTCCACGAAGACCTGCGGTCCCAAATTCCAGCTCTCTGTAGAAACGCTCTTTGATCTCATTATCATCAGCAGCAATCCCTCTTAGTTCTTCTTTTGTAGCTTCATCAAAATATGGATTACTCAGCCACTCTTCATAATTCTCACGATATTCCATAACCGTACCTCCTGTTTTTAATAACCTTATTATACAACAGAAGATTGCAAATGAAAAGAAAATATATCCTCTAAAAAGCGCTTCTTCTCTTCATTTTGCCGTATAGACGTATTTAATTTTTCGATACTCTTTACAGAAATCCATGCTTTGTTTGAATGATAATAAGTACTCGCCACTTTCCAGAATTTCTCTGGATAAATCAGCCGGATTTTCAGATACTCAACTTCTTCTTTGGATAACGGACGTATCGCAGAATAGGAATTAAGCATATTATCCCCTAATCTCACCTTCCATCCATTTTTTTCCATCACTTTTCTAAGGAAATAGTATAGATCCTCCACCTGTATATCCCGTTTAAATTTTTCAAAATTTGTTACTGCAATATGTGCGTCTTTTCTCAGAATCAGAATATTATGATAATTATATTCTCCATGTGTCATACAACATTCTTCCATACTTCTCTGATAAAGAGTATCATAACCTGATTCCTCCAGTTCCTGGACTGCAGCATCTGCCCACTGATACATTTGATCAAAACATCTGAGAAATGCAAATTCAAATTCCCCTTTTGGAACAATACCTCTTGCAAATTTCCGTATTTTTTTCATTTCTCTGTTGTGCCGAAAGTACTCTTCTTTTAAATGCATTCCTGCTGTAACCGGATGTTCCATCTGATGTTTGAGCATCAGATGAAGCTTTGCCAAATGTCCGGATGCTGCAAGAAGTTCTCCTGTTTTCCGGACATCGCACTCCCGCCCCACAGGCCACTCTTTCAATATATATTTCCCGCCATCCTCTGTTTCGGTCACACAGTTACCTTCCCGGTTCAATATGATCCGGTCTGTCTGGGAATATCCCTGGCTGTGAAGATATTCATATAATTCATACAGCGCAGGAATACGTTTTTCAGACAGCTCAACTTCCTTCAATAAGAGAAGCCCCCTCTCCGTGTCGCATAAAACAGCACCCCTTGTCTTGCGGGTGCCTGCAACTTCAATATCATATTGTTCTAATATATTCTGTTCATACTCCTGCATAACAATCCCCTGCATTCTACATTCGATATTCTCTCTAATGTATGATAAAAAAGAGGAAATTATACTAAAATGGCATACTTTCTACAACTGGATAAAGACTTCCCTCAACGAAAAAGCGGTATGGCATCCGCCATACCGCCCGTAGGAGTCACATTCTCTATTCTTCTGTTTCTTCCTGTAATGCCTCTTCATACTTTTCAAGTATGATACTCTGAATACGTTCTCTTGTTCCGGAGTTAATTGGATGTGCTATATCCCGATATTCCCCATCTAACGCTTTTTTGCTAGGCATTGCGATAAAAAGTCCTTTTTCGCCTTCAATTACCTTAATATCATGTACCACGAATTCATCATCCATCGTAATAGATACTACTGCTTTTAATTTACCCTCTTTCGCAACTTTACGTACACGTACATCTGTGATCTGCATTTTTCTGCCCCTTTCTTTCAAGCCGCTGCACCATACTTTGCCGTCTTACAGTGCATACCTCTCGTTCTTTTCCACGACTACTTTCACACCATTTTCCCCAACATGACGTGTGTTTGCCCTTATAGTGTCACGACTTTCTACAATACAGTTCTCAATGTATGTATTGTCCCCGAGATAAACGTCGTTCAGAATAATTGAATTCTTAATCACACAATTATTACCAACAAACGTTTTCTTGAAAAGGATAGAATTCTCAACCGTACCATTGATGATACTTCCACTCGCAATCAGACTGTTCTTCACGGCTGCACCCGGATTGTATTTTGCCGGAGGCAGGTCGCTGACTTTAGAGTAAATACTCGGCTGTTGGCGGAAGAAGTACTCTCTTACTTCTGGTTTCAGGAAATCCATATTCGTCTGATAATATGCATCCACCGTTGTTATGTTGCTCCAGTAATCCTTTATCTTATAACCGTATATCTTCTTCAGATTCTTATATCTGATCAAAATATCAGTTACAAAATCATGTCTGTCATCCTCAGCGCAGTGTTCAATCAGATCAATCAAAAGTCTTCTTCTGATCACATAAATTCCGGTTGATATTGTGTTGAAGTTTGCCACCATCGGTTTTTCTTCAAACTCTTCGATACGCATGGATTCGTCCATCTTGATGGTACCAAAACGGCTGGCATCCTCTCCCGGTTCCAGGTCTTTGCAGACTACTGTAATATCTGCTTTTTTTGCAATGTGATATTCCAGTACTTCATTGTAATCCATCTTATATACAGCGTCACCGGATGTAATGATTACATACGGTTCATGGCACCGTTTTAAGAAATCCAGGTTCTGGTAGATCGCATCTGCAGTTCCTCTGTACCAGTATCCGTTCTCGGCAGTGATCGTAGGTGTGAATACATACAATCCTCCCTGTTTTCTGCCGAAATCCCACCATTTAGATGAGTTCAGGTGTTCATTTAATGAACGTGCATTGTACTGAGTCAGTACTGCTACTTTCTGAATATGTGAATTAGACATATTACTTAATGAAAAATCTATAGCTCTATAGCTTCCTGCTATAGGCATTGCTCCAATTGCTCTCTTCTTTGAGAGTTCGCGCATCTTACTGTTATTTCCACCTGCTAAAATTATTCCTATTGCTCTCATTAAATCTCACCTGCCTTAATAATATAGCCACCTGATGGGAGCTTTCCGTCCGGATAATCTGTAATTTCCGTCTTTCCTGATATTGCTACATTCTTTCCAATCTTTACACCATCCGGTATACTTGAACCTTCTCCAATAACAGCAAGTTCACAATTATAAATCTTCTGACTTAACAAGCTGTCTGCATATTCTCCAATGCCGATTTCGCAGTCCTGTCCAACTTCAACATTCTCTGCAATAATGGCATTGTAAACCTTAGTTCCTTTTCTAATTATGGTACCATGCATAATAATGGAATCGTGAACCTCCGCTCCTTCTTCTATCACTACATCCGCACTTATTACCGAGTTATAAACACCGCCGTATATATCACAGCCCTCGCCTACAATACTCTTCTCCACCTCTGCACTGTCTGACAGATACTGTGGTGGTAAAGCATCATTCTTAGTATAAATCTTCCAAAATTCTTCATATAAATTAAATTCAGGCACAATATCAATTAATTCCATATTGGCTTCCCAATATGACTTTAATGTTCCTACATCTTTCCAATATCCTGTATATTCATATGCAAAAATTCTTTTTCCTTCTCTGTGAACATATGGAATAATATGCATGCCAAAGTCACAATTAGGCTGGTCTTTAAGCTTAATCAATGCTTCTCTAAGAACCGGCCAGCTAAATATGTAGATACCCATTGATGCAAGATTACTCTTTGGATGTTCCGGCTTCTCCTGGAACTCTGTAATCTTGTGATCCTCATCTGTAACTACTACACCAAATCTGCTTGCCTCCTCAATTGGAACAGGCATTGCTGCAATTGTAACATCTGCCTTATTAGCCTTATGATAATCAAGCATAACCTCGTAGTCCATCTTATAAATATGGTCACCTGACAAAATAAGTATATAATCAGGATTATATGAATCCATATAGTCTAAGTTCTGGAAAATGGCATTGGCTGTACCTGTATACCATTCAGTGTTCTTACTTTTTTCGTATGGCGGAAGAACCGTAACGCCTCCAATATTACGATCTAAGTCCCATGAAATACCAATTCCAATATGGGAGTTAAGTCTAAGTGGCTGATACTGTGTTAAAACACCTACTGTATCAATGCCTGAGTTAATGCAGTTACTAAGTGGAAAATCAATAATCTTATACTTTCCTCCAAATGCAACTGCAGGTTTTGCAACTTTTGCTGTTAAAACACCGAGACGGCTTCCCTGTCCTCCTGCTAACAGCATTGCAATCATTTCTTTTTTAATCATGTTCCTCACCTCGCTGCGAATAATTGATAAGTTAATTATAGCACTAACCCCCTTTCAATAAAAGAGTTTCAATGAATTTTATTGTGTATTTTTTCTCTAAATTTCTTGTTTTTTCTACATGTGTTATGCAAAATTACCAATTTCTTTATTACTTTTTCGTGTTTTTTATTATTTCATTAATTTTTTTATTATTTTTTCAAAAGAGTTTTTATTTTCCTGTTTTTTTTCTTTTTTCAGTCTTTAAAAATAAATCATTTAAGAGTATACTTAATTAATAAGTAGAAAGGCGTTTTCGTCTTTTAATTTTTTTCTTAAGAAAGGATGAAATAAACAACTATGTACGAACTAGATTTTAATACTCCGGCAAAGATCCATTTTACAGGAATTGGCGGAATTAGTATGAGCGGACTTGCAGAGATTATGCTTTCTAAAGGCTTTACTGTTACAGGCTCTGATTCAAGAGAATCTGAAATAACTAAACACCTTGAATCTCTTGGAGCAACTATTTACTATGGCCAGAAGGCTTCTAATGTGGCTGCCGATACAGAAGTTTTGATATATACTGCTGCAGTTAAGGCTGACAACCCTGAACTTGTAGCTGCTACACAGATGAATATTCCTCTTTTGACAAGAGCTGAGTTTTTAGGTCAGATTATGAAGAATTACCATACTGCCATCGGTGTTTCAGGAACTCATGGCAAGACTACAACAACTTCAATGCTTTCACAGATTATGCTTGAAGCAAATACCGACCCTACTATTTTGGTTGGTGGAATTATGCCGGCAATTAACGGCAACACACGTATTGGTCATTCAGACAATATGATTACTGAAGCTTGTGAATATACTAACAGCTTCTTATCTTTTGCACCTACTATTGGAATTATTCTTAATGTGGCTGCAGACCACCTTGATTTCTTCAAGGACCTTGATGACATTAGACATAGTTTTAGAAGATATGCAGAACTTATTCCTGAAGGCGGTGCACTTGTTATTAATAGCGATATTGATAACCTTGACTATTTTACTGAAGGGCTTAAGTGCAACGTTATTACTGTAGGCTCTGATCCTGAAAAGAGTATGTTTAGCGCCGCTAACATTACTTATGATGAGATTGCAAGAGGTTCTTATGACCTTGTTGTAAACGGTGAGACTAAGACTCATATCGTTTTGAAGGTTACAGGGGAACACAATATTTACAATTCACTTGCATCTATTGCTGCTGCTCATTTTATGGGTATTGACGATAACAGCATTATTGCTGGTTTACAGCAGTACGGTGGAACTGACAGACGTTTCCAGTACAAAGGCAAAATAGGTGATATTACTGTTATTGATGACTACGCTCATCACCCTGATGAAATTAGAGCAACAATTAAGACGGCTAAACATTATCCACACAAGAAGATGTGGGTTGTTTTCCAGCCACATACATATACAAGAACTAAGGCTTTATTACCAGAGTTCTGCAAAGCTTTATCAGAAGCAGACGCTGTTGTTCTTGCAGATATTTACGCAGCAAGAGAGAAAGATACTCTCGGAATCAGCTCAAAAGATGTTATGAAAGGTATCAAAAAACTTGGTACTGAAGCATATTATTTCCCATCTTTTAGCGAAATCGAAAATTTTTTATTAGAAAATTGTTCAACAGGTGATTTGTTGATAACAATGGGTGCCGGAGATGTAGTAAAAATCGGGGAACATTTGCTAGGTAATTAACTTATTAACATGTCCACAAAATTTCGTTGATAACTCTCAATGATTTTTTGTGGATTTTTTGTTTACATAACTTTGTTATTTTGCAACCTGACAATTCTCTTATTTTATAAGGGTTTCACTGATTTTCGACTTTTTATGCCGACTTTTTATTCACATTATCAACATTATTAACATTGCCCGCAAGCCCTTTAAAAATGGGCATTTCACCCAATTTGTGATGTTG
>JALEKG010000073.1 GCA_022769185.1 Dorea sp.
CTCCTGTTCCGGCCGGAGCTTAGAGATGGATGAACAGGAATAAGATAGCATTAAGAATAAGTAATTTCTACACCTGATGTTTGGAAGTAGTAAGTTCCACATCAAGTTAGGTAGGGGTGGAAGTAAGTTTTACAAGTGAGACACTTCTCAAATAAATCCCATTTTTGTTCCTTGATAATTGAACAAAGACTTTACTCTATGGTATAATATCACCAACGAAAGGCGGTGATGGAAAGTGAGTGATACCATGCCAAACGCAAGTGAAACTATTGAAAAATTGGCCAAGCAGCTAGAAAGACTAAAGTTTCTAAATGACCTACATGACTGTGAATCGCTTGAAGATTTCCAGGCATTGACACAAAAATATGAAGTTCTCTGCAGAAAAGATGCAGAAGAATAACTTACGGTGGTGTGCATATCTGTGCAGCTAACAGCTTCTTATATGCACACCTTTCATTTTATGATCTGCAATAGATTTCAATAGATCTGTTTACAAAATCTGCCGTTCCAATTCCTCCGACTTTGTCAATATTTGCGGTAAATTCTCCTCCATCCGCGTACATTGTGCCAAGACATACCAGAATTTCATTTGAGCAGCTATAGAAATGCTCTGAAATGAAGCTTTGCAATTTCTCCACAAGCTCCTGCGCTTTTTTCGAAGCAGGATCTTCATTTCGAATTTCGCCAAATTCTGCAAATATATCCATCAGCTGAATATTGATAGATTGCTGCTGTTCTGTCGTTCTATCCTTGGCCTTTTCTTCATATTCCTGATATTCCGGTGTCGTTCCCCATGATGCTTTGGCCTGTGCTGTGTACTCCTCTATTTTGTGGGTATCAAATGCTGAAAAATCCATATTTTTTTCTCCTATCGTTTTGATTCCACGAGCAAGTTCAATCAGATTTTCAATATGTTCCTTTTTCAATTTTAACAGCGTGATCTGCTGATCAAGTGCTTTTCCCCTGTCAAAAGAAGGACTTTCTATAATCTTCTTGATTTCTTTTAAAGGAAATTCCAACTCACGAAACAGTAAAATCTGTTGTAACTTTCCCAGAGCTGTATCGTCATACAGTCTGTAACCAGCCTGCGTATATCCTGCAGGAGCCAGCAGGCCAATTTTATCATAATACTGCAGCGTGCGTATACTCACGCCTGTTAACTTACTCACTTCATTTACTGTCATCATTTGGCATTCCTCCTTCGTGGTAATTATAACATAGACTATTACGCAGCGTAGGAGTCAACCATTTTTCTCAGTTTTTATTCACTATAATATAATTGCTTGGAACTCTTCGGTTTTTCTGGAATACTTAATTTAATTTTCCCTTCTTCTACTAATGGCATTACATGGGTCTGAATCGCATATGTTACAGAAGATAACCCAAGATAATCACAGATCTCTTTTCTGGTTCTCGGTATTCTACAATACATAATTAAATTTTCCACTTCTTCCTCATTCACTACAATCTTTTCATCATCCGCAACTTCTTTATAAAACTTAACAACAAATTTCCCCCTCTCATCAGCAAACATAGGTTCCGGCAGGCAATATTTTTTCATTTCTTTTTTAATTGTTGGGATTCCAGAATACCGATTTTCAGTAATTCCCAACACTTCCAGGGCGGATGCCAAAACCGGATTTCTGGTATCTGGCTGAACTTTTCCTAATTGATCTATCCGAATCCGACCATAAAGTCCGCCGGGGTTAGATATTTCCATTCGATCTTCAAACATCACAATCTGAATTGGCATTCCTTCTGTATAAATACTGTAATCACGATGGACCAAAGCATTAACTACCGCTTCTCTTATCGCCGTAATTGGATAATCCGTCCGATCTTCTCTTTGCCCTGTATCAGGATTGATAATGGTCTTTGTTCTCATATTCCTTCGAACAAATTTTATTGCCATGTCCAACATATCTGGAATGTTGCCTTCTATCCGCTGATTATCCAAAAACCGTTCTCCTGATTCTCCCAGTTCTCCAATCTCTTTCCCTGGTATTACAACTGCTGTTATGCAAAGTTGCGGAAAATAGGCTTGCGGATACGGACTAAATAGCAATGTTGCACTCAAAGTAACTTCATCATTTCTTTTAATACTCATTAATTCATAAATATCTTGATCTGCAATTGCTGCCAGATTCGGTTTCCCGCTTTTTAGCAATTGTATATATTTTTCCAGTGCACTTCGATTTAAAGATGTCATAGTTACCCTGTCTACCGTCCGAATATCATCCTGATATTTTTTTCGAAATGCTTCATAACTATAAATTTCATATTCGGTCATTGGTTCATCACTATCGCCAACTCGAGTATAAGAACCTTTCAGTCGCCCCTGTCCCTTATAGTGACACGGTCTGTCTACCAGATCAATGCCTGGAATTTCTGCTGACACAAAAAAACGATGATCTTTCTCCACAACGGTAAGAAGCGGACGCACAATTGGTTCCATCTGCAGACATTGTTCATTTATTTTTTTCTGAATATCCTGTGGATTGTAAACTCCTACTTCCTTATAATCGTGTTCTTCATCAATTCCAAAAACGATGATTCCGCCTTCATCCTGATTGGAGAAACTGGACAAGGAATCATATAAACGCTTTGGGCATCCATGCTCTGCACTCTTTAACTCAAGTGTTTGAGTTTCACATTTCATTTTTTGTATTTCATTTAATTTTTCAATTAACTCTTCCGTTGTCATTTTAGTTTCTCCTTTCTTTATTTTAGATAATAACTCTATATTTTAGTTTATGCAATCATTTTCATCAATATTCCCGCAGAAATTAAAACAGGAACTCAAATTTAAGTTGAAAATTTTAGTTCCTATTTTAGTTTCTATCCATTTTCCTGTAGTTTCCACCCATAATCATCGTGATAGATCATCTGCCTCGTCATGCCTCCGTCTATGCACACATTTTCTCCGGTAATGAATCCTGCCTTTTCGGAGCACAGATACAGCACCATGTTCGCGATATCCAGCGGATTGCCGACTCTGTGTACCGGCTGCTGCGTGGCATCGGGGCCCTCATATTCCGTATAAGCCGTATCGATCCACCCTGGTGAGATTGAGTTCACTCTTACTTTTCCTGCCAGACTCACTGCAAGTGCATGCGTAAGTGCTGCAATTCCTCCTTTTGCTGCGGTATAGCTCTCTGTCTGCGGCTGACTCATACGGTCTCTGGACGAGGAGATATTAACAATTGCTGCTCCTTCTGCAAAATGCGGCACAAACAGCTTCGTCAGATAAAATGGAGCTGTGACCCCTACCTGCAATGCATATTCGAACTCTTCATAGGAACATGTATCGATTCCCCGCATAAGTGGGAGTGCATTGTTAATCAGAAAGTCCACATGTCCATAATCTCTAATCACCTTTTCCACAAATGCTTCCAGAGTCTCTTTTGAAGCAATGTCTCCGGTAAAATAATCATTTTCTTCCTTATCTATTATACAGACAGTTGCACCTTTCTTACGAAATTCCTCGACGATGGCCTTGCCGATTCCTCTGGCGCCACCCGTCACAACAACAATTTTTCCCTTGAACATTATCCTTCCTCCCCGCCTTATCTCAATTTTCTGTCTGCAATGTGCCTTGCGACATATACCCCGCTGGCCGACGCATGGGACAGTGAATGTGTCACACCACTTCCATCGCCAATAATATAAAGTCCCGGATACCTGGTTTCCAGATTCTCATCTACAGACACTTCCATATTGTAAAACTTCACTTCGACTCCATATAACAGGGTGTCATCATTAGCAGTCCCCGGTGCAATCTTATCCAGTGCATAGATCATTTCTATAATACCATCCAGGATTCTCTTCGGAAGAACCAGACTCAGATCCCCGGGAGTCGCATCCAGTGTCGGGGTAACCAGTCCCTCTTCAATCCTGGAAACCGTGCTTCGTCTGCCGCGGACCAGATCTCCGAATCTCTGCACAATGATACCGCCGCCCAGCATATTAGACAATCGTGCAATACTCTCCCCATAACCATTACTGTCTTTAAATGGTTCGGAAAAATGCTTGGCAACCAGCAATGCGAAATTGGTATTTTCCGTCTTCTTGTCTTCTCCTTCATAGCTGTGTCCA
>JALEKG010000083.1 GCA_022769185.1 Dorea sp.
TATAAAAAATGTGCTGATTACGCACTGAGCCGCGGTATCATCATTGCAGATACCAAGTTTGAATTTGGTCTGGATGAAGATGGCAATATTGTACTTGGTGATGAGATGCTGACACCGGACAGCTCCCGTTTCTGGCCTGCAGACGGATATGAACCAGGACACGGACAGCCATCCTTTGACAAGCAGTTTGCACGCGACTGGCTGAAAGCAAACCCGGATAATGACTGGACTCTTCCGGATGATATCGTTCAGAAGACCATTGAAAAGTATCTTCAGAGCTACGAAATGCTGACCGGAGAAAAACTGCAGTAAACGATGACCTTTATAAATCCCGTCCGTATCAGATGATGCGGATGGGATTTTTCTCTTTATTTACAAACTTTCACATACATTCTTCCACCGCTGCATGGTATAATTTTAGAGATAATATATGAAACTGAATCTTTACAAAGGAAGTAAAAAACATGAAAAAAGAATATCTATATCGCGGTTTATTTTATTTTCTGGGACTTTTGATCCTGGCTTTTGGTATTACTCTGAATACCAAAACAGGATTGGGTGTATCCCCTATCATTTCCGTTGCCTATTGCATCTCTACCATCCGGAATCTGAATTTTGGAAATATCACTCTCCTTCTTTATTCCTCTTTCGTTGTCGTGGAACTGATTCTTCATGCCAGACAAAAGGAGAAACTGATTTTTCTGAAAGATATTCTGCAGATTCCGCTAAGCCTGATATTTACAAGATTTTTAAATCTGTTTTCCTATATGATTCCGGATCTTAAGAGTGCTTATCCCGATCAGTTTGCCGGAAGCATGACCGGACGGATCCTGTTTCTGGTTTTCGCGATCATCCTGACCGGAATCGTTGCTGCCATGTCCTTGAATATGCGGATCATTCCCAATCCTGGTGATGGAATTGTACAGGCGATTGCCGACTGTATTCACAAAAGCACCGGATTTACCAAAAACTGTTTCGACCTTCTGTGCATCACCATTACCATCATAATCGGTCTTATCAGTACCGGCCATCTCGTTGGAATAGGAATCGGAACGGTTCTTGCAGTAATCGGAGTCGGAAGATCCATTGCTGCGTTTAACCATTTCTGCTTTCATCCCATGGCACGCCTCGCCGGCCTGGAAAGATAAGCATTCCTTGATTATCTAATAATAATTCTATTTCTTCATCTTCGGTTCAAATATCAGCGATGCCAGATATGCAAATATCAGAGCCGCTGATATGCCAACCGCACTTGCTTTAAAGCCTCCCATAAATATTCCAATAAATCCATAGGTATCTACAGCTTCTTTCACGCCTTTCCATAATAGATTCCCAAATCCCAGCAGAGGAACGCTGGCTCCCGCTCCGGCGAACTCTTGAAATGGCTGATACATCTGAAACGCACCAAGGACTGCTCCGCTGCAGACAAGGAGTACCATTACACGGCCTGGCATCAGTTTTGTGCGATCTAAAAGGATCTGAGAGAGTGCACAGATCAGTCCCCCTACCCAAAATGCATTTATATAATCCATAAAGAATTCCTCCTTTTTATTCGCAATGTTCCAGTACAATCGCATGTGCAATTCCCGGAACGCTGGCTCCTTCGTTATAACTTACCGTAGACATCAGTGCTCCCGTCGGTACAAAGAGAACTCTTTCCCACTCTCCACATTCAATCTTTGGCAGAATATATGAAGACAATGTCACTGCAGCGCAGCCACAGCCGCTTCCGCCGGCATGTGTATCCTGAAGATTCTGATCAAAAATAATCATTCCACAATCCATGTGATTCATCTTGATGTCATATCCCTTTCCTCTCATCAGATCAAACAAAATACTCTGTCCCACATATCCCAGATCTCCTGTAATGATCCGGGAATAATCTTCCGCATTCCTCTCAAAATCTTCCAGATTGCGGATGATCGTATCACAAGCCGCCGGAGCCATACAAGCCCCCATATTTTGAGAATCCTTAAGCCCATAATCTACAATTTTTCCAACTGTAATCCCAGTAATCCGTACATGACTTCGTTTCTTTCCCACAATAAATGCTCCACTTCCCGTTACTGTCCAATGAGCAGATAATGGCCGCTGATTCGCATACCCCAGTGGAAAACGGAATTCCTTTTCCGCACTTCCGAAATGGCTCGATGTGACTGCAAGCATGTACTCTCCATAGCCAGCCGCCACACTCATCGAAGCCAGCGCAAGAGCTTCCCCGGAAGTCGAACATGCTCCATACAACCCAAACATAGGAATCTGAAGCTCCTCGACTCCCAGAGATGTCGCTATTCCCTGTCTTAAAAGATCTCCTCCAAACAAAAAACGGATATTCTCCGGCCGCAAATGCGCTTTTCCAAGTGCCAGAAGACAGGCTTCTTTCTGCATAGCACTCTCCGCTTCCTCCCATGTATTTTCCCCGAAAAGATCCTCCGGCTCTATCATATCAAACAGCTTTCCCAGCAGTCCTTCTCCTTCCTTTCTCCCAACCACCGATGCACTATTGATCAAAAATGGAGCTTTCTCAAAAGCAATACTTTGCAATCCCTTTATCATTCTCTTACACCTCCGTCTTCATTCTCAGTCAGACCATATTGCAGATTTTCAAGATCCAGTATCCCAGTCCGAGAAGCCAGCTGGTAAAGATTCCGTATAAAATAACCGGTCCTGCAATCGTAAAAATCTTGCATCCAAT
>JALEKG010000098.1 GCA_022769185.1 Dorea sp.
CCGATAAATCCACCGCCACGATAGATAAATCTTTTCACCGCTGCCACGATCACCGGATCTGTCCAGTTCTCTCCTCCTGTATATGCCGTATCAGCATCACCGACATTTAAGATCACATCAATATCATCCAGCATATCCGGATTGCTGCGGATATCATCAAAACTGATAAATCTCACATCAAACGGTGCTCCACTAAGAGCTTCTATGACTCCCGCATAAGAGTAATTCTGCTTATAATAGATTGCATGGTGCACCATATGATTCCCCCATGCGCGAGCTTTCCCCCAGCAGTTCAGCACTGCTACTTTTTTGATGCAATACGGGGTAGTTCCCTTAATGTTACTATATAAAGTACGGAATTCATTACATACACTTTCTACATAATCAATAAACTCCGGAAACTGCATTGCAAGTTTCAGATATCCGCCATATCCAATGCGGTCGATTGGCTTTCTCAAGATCGCACGTCTTGCAGTTACCCAGTTGATCTTTGCCTCTTTTACCGGATCTCCGCCCTCATGGAAGGTATCCGGGAAGAAATAAGGCAGAAGCCTTCCCTCTGTATATTTTACACCTTCAATATCACTGATCAGGCGAAGTGTACTCCCGTTTCCGACACTTCCTACTACTGCATCCAGACCGATTCCCTTAAATTCATCCATGAAAGGTTCTGTTCCGATCCAGTGATCTCCCAGGAACATCATTGCCTCTTTGCCACACTCATGTGTGATATCCACCATTTCTTTCGCAAGCTTTGCAACTTCTCTTCTCTGAAATGCCATAAAATCTTTAAACTCTTTGGACGGAATACGGTATGTATTATTCATATACCCCTGGTCAATAATATACTCCGGCCGGAATTTATATCCCACTTCTTTTTCAAACTGTTCCAGAATATACGGGCTCACAGATGCAGAATACCCATACCAGTCTACATATTTTTCTCTTGCCAGCTCATCAAAGATCAGTGTGAACTGATGAAAAAATGTTGTATATCTGATTACATCAATGTGTGGATTATCCGCAATATATTTGCGAAGACGTTCCATCGAATACTGATGCGTCTTTGGCTGCCTTACATCAAAAGTAATCTGCTTTTCAAAATTCGTCCATCCATTTGTGACTGCATTATACATATGCACCGGATCCCACATAATATATGCCAGGAAGCTTACGGTATAATCGTGAAATTCCCTTGCATTATGAATCATCACGTTCCCGCTTTCCGGATCATAGCTCCATTCATCGGCCGGAACCACATCACCTGTAGTACGGTCAATCACCTCCCACCATCTGGTAATATCATCATGATCATTTACCTTCAGCATATCCGGATATAAATGATTCATCAAATGGATGGATAAGTGACTTTCTACTGCAGTATAGAAAGGAGTCATAATATACATCTGCTGAATCTCATCAGGATTTGCCTTTGCCCATTCATTATCTTTTCTAGTCGTATAATAAGTAGAATACACCTTTGCATCCACATTTTTCAATTCTTCCGGATAATCCGTTCCATCACAGTCACGGATGGCATCCGCCCCCCAGCGCTTTACCAGTTCCAGCGTTTCTGGTACTACGTCAACATCCGTGGGTATTGTAACCCTTCCTCCTGTACAATCTCTCATAAGCATTCACCTCTCCAAATCAAATTTCACTATTCTTCAAGCTTCATTCTAACCGTTATGTTCGGCTATAACATCATCAATAACTTTCCTGTGCACGATTTCATTGTATTACAAAGATACTCAAAATGCTTTATCCTATTTTTTTCTTAATTTGCACAATCTGCACCTTCTTCTTTGCTTTTTTCACAAAAATAAGGTACTATATTCTTAGAAATAATCAAAAAATACACAAAACATGCTTTTTCATAATCAAAACGAAATGAGGATTTATCATGGGATATAATGGAGTTACTTTAAAACATTCCCTTACCATAGGGAAAATTTACAGCATTCATTATTTTGAATATATGAATAACTTTTCTTTTGAAGGGGAAACCCATAATTTCTGGGAATTTATCTGTGTAGACAAAGGAGAGGTAGGCGTGACCGCAGGCAATTCTTCTACCGTCCTGAAAAAAGGAGATATTGCGTTCCATCAGCCTAATGAATTTCACAGTGTAAAGGCCACCGGCGAAATCGCTCCTAATCTAGTCGTAATTTCTTTTCAGTGTGACGATGAAATTATGTATTTTTTTAAAGAAAAAATCCTGAAAATAGATGAAACCGAACGAAACCTTCTGGCAAATATTATCATCGAGGCGAGACGCTGTTTCAACTGCCGGTTAGACAATCCATACCTTCAGAATATGCCAATGAGAGAACCGGATCAATTCGGAGCAGAACAACTGATCCTGATTCATCTGGAACATCTTCTGATCCATCTGATCCGGCGGTATTCCCATCCGATTCCTCTTGGGAAACGGCTTCCACAGATCCAGCCGCAAAAATCAACCAAGAACAGAAGCGACCTGGAAGTCTTTAACCGGGTTGTGGACTACCTGGAAAGCAATCTTACTACTCATGTAACTATTGAACAGATATGCCACGATAACCTGATTGGCCGTTCCCAGCTCCAAAAAATTTTCAGAATCCAATGTAATATGGGAATTATTGAATACTTCTCTATGTTGAAGATCAATGCCGCTAAAGAAATGATACGGACCAACCGGATGAATTTCACCCAGATATCGGAACATCTGGGATATACCTCTATCCACTATTTCTCAAGGCAGTTTAAAAAAACGACCGGAATGACCCCTTCCGAATACGCTTCTTCTATTAAAGCAATGGCGGATGGACGTTTCCCTGCTGACAACATCTAGATACCAGGTACATAACGAAAATAAGAGCGGTTTCCCGCTCTTATTCCTGACTTAGAATCTCTTTTATTTTAAAAAATTATTGTAAATCCTCAACCGGCTCCTTATCTCGGAATTTTAGAAAGTGCTGCTGCATCACCAACCAGTGTCACATCATTATGCATCTGAAGGATGGATGCCGGAACACTTGGCGTAACTGGTCCAAAAAATGCTCTTGCAACAATATCTGCTTTATCTTCTCCGCTTACCACAACCAGTATCTTTTTTGCCTGCATGATTGTTTTTATTCCCATTGTATATGCCTGTCTCGGCACATCATCTGCTGAAGCAAAGAATCTTTTATTTGCTTCAATCGTACGTGCCTGAAGATCTACACAATGTGTCTCTTTTTCAAACGCCTCATTCGGCTCATTAAATCCAATATGACCATTATGTCCCAGCCCCAAAAGCTGCAGATCAACACCTCCCAAAGAATGGATCAATGCTTCATATCTCTTACATTCTTTTTCACTGTCCATCTCCATTCCATTCGGAAGATGTGTATTCTCAGGATTGATATTTACCTGATCAAACAGATTCTGATGCATGAAATAATAATAACTCTGGTCATTGGTTCTCGGAAGTCCCTTATATTCATCCAGATTTACTGTCGTTATCTCAGAGAAATCCAGATCTCCCTTCTTATACCATTCAATCAGCTGCTGATAAGTTCCAATTGGGGTAGAACCCGTTGCAAGCCCAAGTACACAATTCGGTTTCATAATTACCTGTGCAGATATAATGTTGGCCGCCTTTCTGCTCATGTCTTTGTAATCTGATGCCTTGTAAATTTGCATATTATTTTCCTCCTAAACTATCATTTACTCTATGACAATTGTCGCTGTCTCAAAATATTCCGGCATATGGAAACTCGGTATGTCACTCTTAATTGGTGAATAAGAAGCATAATGTTCTATTTCCTGCGTTTCAGAAATTTTATAGAAGTTACAGGTGAAACTGCTTCCCTCTTTCAATTCCAGCGGACCATAAATTTTCTCCAGTACCATGATTGGAATGCGCAGACTGATACTCCACTTTTCCTTCTCCACCACTGCCTTACATCCGAACAGTTCCATTTCCTCAGATGTAAAATAAGAACGGTAGATTCGTCCTTTTCCATAAGCTGCTAAAAGCGCACCATTTGCATTCGCTTCAAAATTCAGATACGTAGAATGGACATCTCTTCCTTTCTCTGGTTCAAACATGAAAAATGCTTCCATTGCACTGTCCCTGTATACCGGATCCTGATTGTTCGCATAAGTACGCAGCGGGTCTTTCTCTTCACACACCATCTTAAGATAGAATCCATCACCCATCACAAATCCCAGATATCCGTAAGTTTCCGGGATCTTTCTGGTTCCCCACAACAGACAATCCACCTTAAAAGGGGTTACTTTCTCCAGCTCGTCAACACTTGCAATTACCTGAACTTTCATAGGCAATATCCTCCCAATTTTTTATGGTTCTTTGTTGTCTTCCATATTCCGTTTTCCTAATTTAAATTTATCAAAAATACCATACAAAAACAAGATTACGCCAATGCAAAGACATAAAAATGCAAAAAAAACAGCCAATCGTGCTATCGAAAGGCTGTTTTTTGAATTTTTATTTTACGAGATATCCGCCATCTACCGGAATGATTGCTCCTCCCAGATAATCACTTGCATGGGATGCAAGGAAGATACAGGTACCTTTCATATCATCACCGGTCCCCCATCTGTTTGCCGGAATTCTGTCAGTAATCTGCTGATATCTTGGGTTTTCCGGATCCAGAAGTGCTGCATTCATTTCTGTAGCCATATATCCAGGTGCGATCGCATTGACATTGATTCCTCTTGCGATCCAGTCATTACTCAGCTCTTTTGTCAGCTGTGTTACGCCACCTTTGGCTGCCGTATAAGCAGGAACTGTCTGACCTCCGAACCAGGATACCATGGATGCGATGTTAATAATCTTTCCATAGCCTTTCTTCAGCATGATCTTTGCTGCTTCCTGGCAGAGAACAAATACGGAATTTAAGTTTACGTTCAATACTTCATCCCACTCTTCGATCGGGAATACTTCTGCACTGTGACGTCTCTGGATTCCATGTGCATTTACAATAATATCAAGGTCTCCACCTAATTTTTCCACACATTCATTAAAGCCTTCATATACACCTTCTCTGACTGCGAAATTTGCTTTTACCCCATGGCATTTGAACCCTTTTTTGCAAAATTCCTCCGCTACTGTATATACTTTATCGGAAGTACCAACGATTGCCACTTCACATCCGGCTTCCATCAGACCTTCTGCCATACCGTATCCCAGTCCTCTGGTTCCACCTGTTACAATTGCCTTTTTTCCTTCAATATTAAATAATTCGTTTGCGTTCATAATCATATGTCCTTTCTTTTCTGATCTCAATTAGTCAAAAAGAATTACCATTTTCTTTGCAGACTCATCTGGATGATCCATCAGATAGAATACCTTATCAATCTCACTGAACTTGATGAATGTAGTTGCAATCCCCTCTGTGATGTATTCATGATTTTCCATTCTCTCAATCGTTGGCTCAAATGCATTCTGAGACATTCTGGAGCCGATGATATCTAATTCACGCTGATTGATCATTGCCTGTGTAATACCTTCCTGTGCTGTAGAAAATCCCATCGGTACCATACGCGCTGCATTGCAAAGGATTCCCGGCTGCAGGCACATTGTCAAAGACCCTGGGAAGCAAGCGGAATCAAATGCCACCGTACATCCGTGTCCTTCTGTAATTTCCTGCACTCTTTTCACAACGTCTTCTTTTTTAGAGTTGATCACATAGTCAGCACCATATCCCTTTGCTCTTTCCAGGGAAGAATCACTGACATCACAGCAAATAACGGTTTTGCATCCTTTCGCCTTGCAGCTCTGCAGGATAATGGAACCGATTGTTCCAGCTCCCAGAATAAATACCACATCATCCTCTACGACACGTCCACGTGTAGTGCAGTGAGATCCGATTGCAAATGGTTCTACCAATGCAGCATCTTCCCAGCTGACTTCATCAGAAATTTTATATACTTCATTTGCCGGTGCTGTAAAATATTCTCTCCAACCACCATCAGCTCCTGAACCACGTACCTTCACATGCTCACATACATTCTTTCTTCCATGTGTGCACTGATAGCAGGTTCCGCAGGTAGAGATCAGATCTACAATAATGTGATCTCCTACCTTTACATTCGTTACATTTTCTCCTACCTGTGCTACGATACCAGCATTTTCATGTCCCGGAATACGTGGATAAGTAGAACACGGATTTAATCCATGATAAATATGATGGTCACTTCCGCAGACACCTGCAGATTTCATCTGAATCAACACTTCATCTGCTCCCGGCACCGGAACCGGCACTTCTCTTACTTCCACTTTATGAGGTTCTACTACTACAACTTCTTTCATCATTTTATCCATGATTTTTCTCCTTTCTGATGATAAAAACTTATTTTACATTTATCCAATAACAGATGGCAGCCAGGTTGACAATGCCGGAATTAATGCGAACAGAATTCCACAGAATATTTCCACACCAACAAATGGAACCAGTTCTTTGGACACCTTCCCAACTGGCTGTTTACTAATTCCACAAGATACGAACATACAGGTTCCGAACGGTGGTGTAGCCTGTCCCATAGCCAGCAGAAATACGAATACCAGACCAAACTGAATTGGATCGATTCCGAATGCAGCTGCGATCGGAGCAAGGATTGGTCCAAGGATCAGATTTGTAGCTCCTACTTCAAGGAACATTCCGCAGATCGTCAAAAGAATGATAATAATTGCCCAGAACATATATTTTCCAGATACAAAGCTCAGCATAAACTCTGTTACTGCCTGAGGAATCTGGTAATAAGAGATCAGCCATCCAAACATCTGAGCTGTAACAACCAGAATCATCAGATTTGCAGTACCTGTAGCTGTAGATTCAATGATGGACCAGATACTCTTTAATGTAATCTCTCTGTAGATTGCCAGACATACGATCATACCATATACAACTGCTACAACCGCAGACTCTGTAGGAGTAAAGATTCCTGCATAGATACCACCCAGGATAATAATAGGCATGATCAATGCCCATACTGCATCTTTAAAGGAAACCAGAAATCTCTTAAATGAAAACTTATCAGATTTCGGGAAATTGCATTTCTTTGCTTTCAAGTATGCATAAATACAAAGGAACACACAACATACAATTCCTGGAATCACACCTGCCATCAGAAGGGCTCCAACATCTGTTCCGGTAATATTACCGTAAATAACCAATACAATACTTGGAGGAATTACAATTCCAAGGGTTCCGCCGATTGCCTGTACTGCTGCAGCGTATTCCTTCGGATATCCTCTGTCAACCATTTCCGGATACATCAGACCACCAATTGCAGCTGTTGTTGCAACGGAAGAACCAGAAATTGCAGCGAAGAAGGTACATGCAACGATGGACACCAGAGAGATCCCGCCGGAAATCCATCCAACCAGAGAATCTGCAAAAGCAACCAGACGTTTAGACAGACCACCCTTTGACATAATGTCTCCTGCCAGCATAAATGCCGGAATTGCAAGCATTGAAAAACTATTGGAATTTGTAAAAATTCTCTGAGCAATAACAACAAATGTAAGCTTTGGATCAAGTAATACTGCTACAACACAGGCAAATCCCAGCGCCCATGTGATTTCCAGACCACAAGCCATAGCAATAATCAAAACAACAATTAACGCAATTGCAGCTGTATTCATTTATGCCTCCTCCTTCTCTTTCACTGAAAACTGTTCCCAGGTATCCACAACTAATGCGATCGCATTCAATACAAATCCCACAAAGATAATTCCATATAGAATCGTCATAGGAATTCCCATTGCCGGGCTGATCTGATAACCACCAATTTTTATCAGCTCATAACCGCTGTATACAAAGATAAAACTAACATAGATCGCAACCGCTTTTCTGATGATATTCATGATAAACAGTGCTTTCCCTTTTAAATATCCGTCTATAATCTCAATCTTTACAAACAAATGATTGGTACTTGCAAGATTAATTCCAAGTGCGATCACTGCTACAAACAAATATCTGGATAATTCTTCTGACCACGTCAGACTCTTGAAAATGACAAACCGGCAAAAAGTTTGTAAAAATACTACACCAATCATAAGTAATAAAGCCGCACCGATCACGATGCTGTTTACTTTCTGGACTTTTTTAAATCCTGCTGCAAACTTTTCCATATGTACCTCCTATTCTTCTGTTGAAAGAGCACGAATTTCTGAAATCACATCTCCAAACTGATTCTCCCAGTTTGTATATAAGTCTGATGCAGCATCAATGAATTCCTGCTTCTCCGGATACGTTACCGTCATTCCCTGCTCCTCAAGCTGCGCGATAGCTTCTGCGTCCATCTGTCTGCTTAATTCTCTTTCAGATATATTACATTCTGCCATAACATCTTTAAAGATCTGCTGATACTCTTCTCCAAGTGAAGCCCATGTCTTTGGACTCATTACGATAAATACGGTAGAATACGCATGCTGCGTAACTGCCAGATGACTGTTTACCTGTGCAACATTATTCGTCAGGATTACTGTACTTGGATTTTCCTGTCCATCCAGAGCTCCCTGCTGCAATGCAGTATAAGCTTCTCCCCATGACATCGGAGTTGCATCCGCGCCCATTTCTTTCCAGAAAGCAATATGAATCTGATTTTCCATCGTACGGATCTTAAGGCCTTTTACATCTGCAAGTGAATTTACATCCTTTTTACTGTTAGTCAGATTACGGAAACCGGATTCCCAGATTCCAAGCCCATATAACTGCGCACCAGACAGTTTTTCAAGGAACTGATCTCCGATATTACCCAGGAATACCTTATCTGCCTGTTCTGTAGAGGTAATCAGATAAGGGATATCTAATGCCTGGAAGTCACTGATAAAATTTCCAATTGTAGACTGGTTTACAACTGCAATATCAATCGTTCCCATCTGACATCCTTCAATTGTATCAATCTCAGCTCCTAACTGTCCATTATGATAAGTTTCAATTTTATATTTTCCATCCGTTGCCTCATAGATCTTATCGGCAAATTCTTCCATTGTCTGTCCTATTGCACCTGTCTCGGACGAAGTTTGCGCCATTCTTAATGTAATTGTCCCATCCTGGCTTATCTCTGCCTGTCCATCTTTATAGATGCTCGCACTGGCTAATATCAAGGTCACTACCAGTACTATGGTTACAATTGCTGATACTGTTTTTTTCATCATTTTCTCCTTTCGACTACGGTGTTACCAGTGCACCATCTCTGGAACGCGTCTGTGTCCATGTTGTAACTGTCTTTTCACACGGGTATTTTGCAGCTTTCTCTTCATCAATATCTACACCTAAGCCAGGCTTATCATTCGCATATACATACCCATCTTTAAATTCCGGCATACCCGGGAATACTTCAAGCAATGCTCCATGTGGGCCTTTTAATTCCTGGATCACGTAATTCGGCGGTTCAATTCCGGACCACTCCTGTACGCCAAAGTTCTGCGCTGCCAGATCAATATGAATATTCGCCGCATGAGCCAGAGGTGACATATCGCCAGGTCCATGCCATGCAGTACGTACTCCAAACTGTTCTGCAAAAATCTGCAGTTTTCTCGCAGGGGTTATTCCTCCTATCTGACTGATGTGTACACGGATAAAATCAATCAGCTGTTCCGCAATCAATGTTTTCCATTCACTTGGATTATTAAACAATTCGCCTTCCGCGATTGGAATACTCGTCTGCTGACGCATATTTCTTAACCAGTTTGTCTGCTCCAGCGGTACCGGATCCTCCAGGAAGAACAGATCAAACGCTTCCAGTTCTTTTGCCAGTTTGATTGCATCTACCGGAGCAATTCTTTCATGTACATCATGTACCAGCTGCATATCATATCCGATTCTGTCTCTGATCTGTTCAAACAGCTTCACCGTATCCCGGATATACTTTTTCGCATCCAGATACATACCATCATGTGCGCCAATTGGAGCTGTTTTAGGAGTCTGCCCATATGGTGCTCCACCATATCCTCCGCACTGACATCTTAAATGGGTAATTCCCATCTCCTGGAACCGCTGAATGTTATCGCAGATTTCTTCAATATCTTTTCCATCCACGTGACGATAAACCGGAATTCCTTCCCGCACTTTTCCGCCAAACAGCTGATATAACGGCATATTAGCCATTTTCCCCTTGATGTCCCATAAAGCCATGTCCACACCTGAAATAGCATTATTCTCAATTGGACCATTTCTCCAGTAGCCATTCTGGTGCATGAGCTGCCACAATTCTTCGATGTTTTCCACATCTCTTCCTACAAGCAGAGGCTTCAGATATTCCTCTACCAGGTGCTGGACTGTCAGATGACGATATGCAAATGTAGCACATCCAAGCCCATATAATCCAGGCTGATTTGTCTCTACCTTCACAACCACCAGATTAATTCCCTCTGGAGCTGTGCATATTACTCTGATGTCACTGATTTTTACTCCCATGTTTCTCCTCCTTTGATTTATTCTTGTTACTCATCATACAAGTTGAGTTATTATTTTATCTGTTCAAACTTGTTACTCATCATACAAGTTTGAACAGATAACTTCGTAAGTTATCTATCCCTTATTGAGGGATTTTTCCAAGCGCCTCTTTTAAATGCTGTTCCATACTGTCGTACGCACTCTGCCCATCCGCATTCCGAAAGGCTTCCAAAATTGCTGCGTGATGAAAGATTCCTGAATCATATCCAAACAGCTCATTCATCTGTTCATGATTTTTCCTGGTCTCTACAAAGACTTTGTGCAAACTTTTTTCCAATAGTGAATTCCCTGATGTTCTGCAGATAACCTCATGAAACTTCAAATCTGCGCGAACAAACTTTTCACGATCTCCCTGAAAGATCTTCATCTGTTCCAGATATGTTTCCAATGCTGCGATCGTCTCATCGGTACAATTCCCAACCGCCAGACGGCAGGCCCCCGGCTCCAGGATTTTCCGGAACTCTAATACCTGTCGAATATCTTTACAGTCTTCAGATGTGATCTTATTCTCTGTTTCATCCCAGTTCTCTACCTGGCTGTTCACAAGATATGTTCCTTTACCCTGATAACTCTTCAGAACACCCAGGCCAATCAGATACTGCACTGCTGTTCTGATACTGGAGCGGCTGACTCCCAGTTCTTCTACTAACTTATTCTCGGATGGAATTTTTTCACCAACTACCCAGTCTCCAGATTCTATATTTTCTTTTAAATATTCTACTACCTGATTGGTGATACTCACACTCTTGATCTTCATATCCATTCCTCCGTTATCCAACTTGTCAGACAACCGATAAGTTAATTATATCTCTTTTTTCTCTTGTGTCAATGCGTTTTCATAAACATTCTGTTTTTCGTTAATATAACTAATTATTAATTCTTATATTTGTAAATAATGCCAACAACTTATATTACAAAAAAGAGACTGTCTATCGGTACTTACCCGAAACAACAGTCTCCAATTATTCTCTCTAAATTAATCCTGTACGTATGGCATAAGAGCGATGTGACGTGCTCTCTTGATTGCTACTGTAAGAGCTCTCTGGTGTTTTGCACAGTTTCCTGTAATTCTTCTAGGAAGAATTTTCCCTCTTTCAGAGATATATTTTCTTAATTTTGCTACATCCTTGTAATCGATCTCGTTATTCTCTTTCCCACAGAATACGCAAACTTTTTTTCTTCTGCGTCCGCCACTTCTTCTCTTGAAGCCGCCTTCTGGACGATTTCCTTTATCGTAAGCCATTTTTATCTCTCCTTTCACATGTCAACGAAGCTCTGCTTCTCTTTGCCAAGCAGAACAGCATCTTACTAACTCAACATTTTGCTTGCACTTATTGAGTGTTCAATGCCTAGTTAAATGGTAATTCTTCATCAATTCCATCCGGAATGTTCATGAAGCCGTCGCCTGCATCAGAAGCTGGTGCCGGTGTCGGTGATGGAGCTGACGCACGGAAACTTCCTGCATTTGCATCACTTACTGATTTGCTTTCTGCGAATTCCTGATCCTCAACAACAACATCCGTTGTATAAACCTTCTGTCCGTCTCTGTTTGTATAACTTCCAGTCTGGATACGTCCGGTCACGATTACCTTCAGTCCCTGGTGGAAATATTTCTCTGCAAATTCAGCACTTCTTCCAAAAGCCACGCATCCGATAAAGTCAGCTGACTGATCTCCATCATTTCCGCGTCTGAATCTGCGGTCTACAGCCAATGTATATCTGGCAATTGCCATAGAGTTGTCACCCTGTGAATATCTTACTTCAGGATCTCTTGTTAAGCGTCCCATCAAAATTACTTTATTCATATAATACCTCTACTTCCTGATTATGCATCCTGTCTAACGCATAAATATCTGATTACGTTGTCCATGATGCGAATTCTCTTCTCGATTTCGCCTGGAGTCTCAGCATCAGATTCGAAGTGGATGAAATAATAGTATGCTTCTTTCATCTTCTGAATCTCGTAAGCTAATCTCTTCTTACCCCATTCATCAACGTCAGAGATCTTGCCACCGAAACGTTCTACTAATGCTTTTACTTTTTCGATAACCTGTGCTCTTTCGTCATCTTCGATTTTTGCACTGACAACAACAGCTAATTCATATTTGTTCATGTCATCTGCACCTCCTTCTGGTCTTTTGGCCCCCGCTCAGCTTATGTGGGAGCAAGGATTTTGTCGGTTCTACCAACAAATTTATTGTATCACGATTTGATATGATACCATAAAACAGGGCTTCTTTCAAGCTTTTTTCTTTAAATCTTTCGTATTTTTTTCTACTAATTTACGGGCAATCATGATCTGATGGCCACATCCCATACATTTCAGTCTGAAATCCGCTCCTACTCTCAAGATCTCCCATTCCTTACTGCCACACGGATGTGGCTTTTTCATAGTTACAACATCGCCCACTTCATATGTATAGTTATTCTTCATCATCTTCCAATACACGCTCCTCTTCTTTTACTCCGCGCACCACAAACCGGTGATTATCACTTGCACTGGTACAGGTTGACAATGTAACAATTGTATCTTCTGTTGTCACTTCCACCCCTGTATCATATAGGGCCGTCTGTTTCGTCAAATCCAGGAAAGCCTGGTAATCTTCATCTGAAGCAAAAGAGGTCAGATATGTATCCGACGTATCCTCTACCTGCCCGACTGAATAAATATGGTATGTAAGCATCCTGCCATCCAGTGTATAGATATAAAAGTATGGATTCTCCTGCCAGAAACTTTTCTCTTCGTAATCCTGAAGGTGCCGGAACATTGACCCGTCTTTCATACGATGTCCATAAATAATAGAATTTTTATCCGAAAAATCAGCATTATTATCTACATTTAGAAAGATTGCTCCCAGTGTATTTTCATTTGCAGAGAAGGTTTTATGCAGATATTCTTCATTGTCTTCTCCCTGTACGATCGGATAACTGATGATCGAGGGCTCCGGATAGAAGCGAATCCATCCGATCGTATCCGGATTAATTCTCAGGAGTTCATCAAAATCCACCCGGAACTCCTCTCCATTGTCATGTGTAATCACCAGGTCTCGAACCCTGTTATATTCACTTCTTCCATCATAATAGCCCTTTCCTATTTTGAACAATTGATATGCTGATATACAGAATATCACTGCCGCAATGATCAGAATCAGGTTGGAAGCCAGATTTCCCTTTTTTCTTCTCCCTCTGCGATACTTTTTCCCCTTATTTTCTTTCATGTCATACCCTTTCTATCGTTAATCATCTTTTTATTTTTGTTCCATAATTTCTACAATTGTCTTCTCCGTCTGTACCATCCCCGGAGATGCAATCATTCCCATATATTTCATAGTATCTTCTGGTGTCTTTCCGTTAATTCCGTGAATATTCTCAATACAGATTCCGGAAAGTGCCATATCCACCGAACGAAATGCCGCATCTACAGCAACAATCCCTTTCATCGTACACCCGTGATTTCCACCGTCACAGATCATTCCAGTCAGTCCGCTTGCCATATTCTGAATGACTCTGGTAACTGCCTCTTCATCTGCATGCTGTAGATATGCAAGTCCGCAGGCCATCCCTGTTCCGGCAGCAATTCCGCAGCCACAGAATGCCGATAATTTCCCTGAATATTCTTTAATATACATCGTAATCAGGAAACTAAGCGCAGTCGCTCTTAAAAGCATCTCTTCACTGACCGTATTCGCATGTACTTTCTGATACGCATATAACGGCATTGTTGCAATAATTCCATGAGCCCCGCTTCCTGTAATACTCATTGCAGGCCTGCGAAAGCCCAATACTCTTGCTTCAATCGCACCATTACATAAGAGCTGAGCTGTCTTCCATTCATCTTCCGATATAATCTGTCTGTTATTTTCTTCAAAAAGCTTCCTTGCGAATACTGCTCTGTCCGACCGAAGCCCTTCTTCAAGAAGCTCCAGGTTCAGTGAAAATGCTTCTCTGATAAATTCCAGTTCTTTGATTGAAACAGTATCTATATATCGAAGGATCTGCCCCAATGTATACTGATGAATCAACGGTACTGCAATGTAGTCACAGTCTTTTCCCTTTTGCGCATCTTCCTTTTTGAAAATGCACTTTCCATCTTTTTCAATAGACACAATATTCGTATGAGCATCTCGTATATGAACCACACAGGTATCTTTCGTAGTCTCGACCTCAGCATCAATCGTAATCTCCGAACCAATGTGATCCAGTACAACCTCTACTTTTCCTTCTTCCACCAGTCTGGCTGCCTGTTCATCATCATCAGGAGTAATATCAGCCAACGATTCCAGACCCTTTTCTGCATCTGCAGCTACAGCTCCCAGCGCTGCAGCATACAAATTGCCGAATCTTGCGGAATTCGGAATCCCACAAGTAAATGCATTTTTGTACATTCCAGAGTTCAGGGATACACGAACCTTCTGAACCTCTCCTGCTGCATGTTTTCTTGCACTCGCCACTGCATATGCAATCGCTCCGGGCTCTGTAACCCCGAGTGCCGGCTTCATATCCTGCAGGATCAATGTGGTTAATTTTTCCATGTATTTACCTCCTTCTCCTTCTTCGCGGGCTTCGCCTTCCGCTTCCTCACGCACTGCCGAACTCGCGATCCCTTCGGGATCTCTCCTTCGCGGGCTTCGCCCTATGTTCTCAGAAAACACTCCATTTGTCTGCAAGCAGTCAATGGAGTGTTTTCTGAGAACGCAGTGCTCATTGCCTACGCGGACATTATACCATATCTGTATCAAAAGGAAATGCGGCTTCTCCAAAATTCTTTATAATTTTTTATAGTCAGTTTATTGACTTTGAATTGCTCTTGCGTATGATTATGAGTATAAATTTCAGGAAGGTGGTTTATTTTGAAAGAGAAATTAATGCGTTTTATGTACGGAAGATATGGTGTGGATTCCCTTGGAAAGTTTTTGATTGTTATGGCACTGGCTGCAATGCTTATTGCGGGATGGGCTGATAGTTCTATTCTTTCTCTGTTATCCTGGTTTTGTATTATCTATGCTTATTTCCGGATGTTTTCCCGGAATGTATACAAACGTTCCTCTGAAAATCAATGGTATCTGAATAAGACTGCCAAGATACGTAATTTTTTTGCACGCCAGAAATACATGATCTCGCAGCGTAAGACTCATCGTATATTCAAATGTCCGACCTGTCACCAGAAAATCCGAGTTCCAAAGGGCAAAGGGAAAATCGAAATCAGATGTCCGAAATGCAACACGAAATTTATTAAAAAGAGTTAATGAGGCCTGCCTATGTTTGGATATATCTCAATTAACAAAGCCGAAATGAAGTTTAAAGACTACGATATGTACCATTCGTACTATTGTGGTCTTTGCAAATGTCTAAAGAAATGTTATGGTATAAGAGGTCAGTTGACTTTATCCTTTGACATGACATTTCTCGTTGTTCTTCTCACAGGTCTCTATGAAGCTGAGACAAAGGTTGAAACAGTCAGATGCGTTGCACATCCTTTCGAAAAGCATCCGGCAAGAGTGAATGAATTTACAAACTATGCAGCTGCGATGAATCTTGTTCTGTCCTACTATAAATGTAAGGATGACTGGGATGATGAGCGTAAGAAAAAAGGCTATGCTGCTGCAAAGCTTCTCCAGTCCCGGATTTCAGAAATTGAAAAGGAATATCCAGAGAAGGTACAGCTTATTGCCTCGAATCTGAAAAAATTATCTGAATTTGAAGCGAAAAACGAACAAAACATCGATCTGATGGCCGGACTTTTCGGTGATATTATGGCTGAGATCTTCGTATACCGCCATGATGTTTGGGAAGTTTCTCTTCGTAAGATGGGATTTTTCCTTGGCAAATTCATATACCTGATGGATGCATATGAAGATGTAGAAAAAGATATCAAATCTGGAAGCTATAATCCTCTGAAAGAAGCTTTTCAGTCGAACCCGAACTTTGCCGAAGACTGTCGTGAGCTTCTGACACTGATGATGGCAGAATGCTCCCGAGAATTTGAGAAGCTTCCAATTCTGCTCCATGCAGATATTTTGAGAAATGTTTTATATTCCGGCGTATGGTGTCACTATACAACGGTGACATCCAAACGAAATGAAAAACAGGAAAATGTACATTCTGACACTGACAAATCAGACACAGGAGATCACATACAATGACAGATCCTTACATTGTCTTAGGCGTTGATCGAAGCGCCTCTGACGAAGAAATTAAAAAAGCATACCGCAAATTAAGCAGAAAATATCATCCTGACGCAAATATTAATAACCCCAATAAAGATCAGGCTGAAGCCAAATTCAAGGAAGTACAGCAGGCTTACCAGCAGATCATGCATGAACGCGAATATGGACCATCCCAGAGCTCTGGTTCTTATGGAAATCAGGGTGGATATAGTGGAC
Source organism: Dorea sp. (assembly GCA_022769185.1). GTDB lineage: Bacteria > Bacillota > Clostridia > Lachnospirales > Lachnospiraceae > Dorea_A. Next base: position 16,838 of record JALEKG010000098.1, read on the forward strand.
AGCAAAGTTCCTACGGAGGATACGGTGATTTTGGTGACTATGGTCCGTTCCGCGGATTCTATGGACAATATCGCCAACAGTCCGGTCCACAGGCTTCCAGCAACGAAGAAGATATCCATCTGAAGGCGGCAGCCAACTTTATTAACAGTGGTCATTACCAGGAAGCACTGAATCTTCTGAATGGCATTCAGGATCATAATGCACGCTGGTATTATTACAGCGCACTTGCGAACTCCGGAATGGGTAACAATGTAATTGCGCTTCAGCATGCCAAAGAAGCCCTCCGCATGGAACCAAACAACTATGAATACCAGATGCTGGTCCGCCGGTTTGAAAGTGGCGGCAGCTGGTATCAGCAGCGTCAGAATCCTTATGAAACTACCTTCAGTGCCGGCAGTGACTGCTGCATGAAACTCTGTATTGCCAATATCATCTGTAACCTGTGTTGTGGCAGTGGGTTATGTTGTGGCGGAGGCGGTCCTATGCCTGGCGGTAATGGATTTATCTAAGAAAGGAGTCCGCTTACTATGTTGGATTATTTAGTTCTGTATCAAAGCGAATCCGGTAATACCAAAAAAGTTGCAGCAACCATTTTTTCGCACCTTCCCGGCAATTCAAAAGATCTGATTGACATTACAACTGATAAAACGATCCCCGAAGCCCGACTCTATTTTATCGGCTTTTGCGTACACCGGGGAAGCTGCAGTATGGAAGTCATCGACTTCTTAAGCGGTCTGAGTGATAAACAAATTGCTCTTTTTGGCACCTGTGGCATGGGAAATTCCATTGAATATTACAAAGGAATCGAACAAAGAGTCAGTGCATGGATTGAATCTGATAACGAATATCTTGGCGCCTTTATCTGCCAGGGTAAAATGCCACAGCAAGTCAGACAAAAATATGAAGCAAAAAAAACTTCAGAAAACTCGAAACAGATCGACGCATGCATCCGGAACTTTGATCAGGCACTTATGCATCCGGACAGTCTGGATCTGGAACACGCCAAAGTATTTACAGATAAGATTCTTAAAAAGTTTCAGGAAAGAGCCTATTAAAAATGATTCTACTACGCCAAGAAATCCAGAAATTACTCCGGGATTATTTACTGATCCTCTGCTTTTCTAGATTTCTTGGCTTTCTTCATGATTCTGCAAGATCAGGACATACAGAAACTTTCTGCCTTGTTATATCCCATTTTCCCTGGAAATACTACAAAGTATGTTTAGAAATATTTAATAGTTGAAAGCGTTGACCGAATCGGTTTACGGTGCTATTATGGCATAAATTAAATGTATGCAGCACAATTACTGATGCTGCCTGCAATCACGGGGGCGGGAATATGGATAAATTTCTGGCATTGCCAAAAGAGAAACAGGATTCCATTATAGAAGCTGGCTACTCTTGTTTTGCGCAGATGGGCTATAAGAAGACATCCGTTGCAGATATTGCTGCTAAAGCGAAGATTTCTAAGGCAATGATCTTTCATTATTTTGGATGTAAAAAAAACATGTATCTGCATCTGGTACAATGTGCTTTTGATGAAGTGGACAGGTGGAATGAAAAATATATGCCACCGGATCATGCAGATTTTTTCAGCCGGTTTATTACAAAGGTTCAGCGTCAGTCCGGGATGCTGCAAAGCCATCCGGCCTTGATTGCCTTTCTACTGTCGGTAAGAAATGAAAATGATGCAGAGGTCAAAAATGATATTCGCCAAAACCTGCAAAGCAGAAAAGCGTACCAACGGGAACTTCAATTATTCGAAACGGATTATGACAGATTCAAGGATAATGTCCGGCCGGAACTGGTGATGGATCTATTGTCGAACTACATTGAGAACATTGCGCGCAGGACAGCACTGAATCAGATTTCAGATCTAGATTCTATCATAAAAGAAGTAACCGCATGTGTGGAAATGCTAAAAAGAAATTTATATAAGGACTCAATATTAGCCAATCAGGAGGAGGAACAAGATGCTGCAGATCAAAAACATATCTAAACAATATAAGACGGGAGATCTGGTCCAGACCGCATTGAATGGTGTCAGCCTGAATTTCCGGGACAATGAATTTGTGTCCATTCTTGGACCATCCGGCTCCGGAAAGACGACGCTGCTTAATATCATTGGTGGTCTGGATCGTTATGACAGCGGAAATCTGATTATCAACAATGTATCTACCAAAAATTATAAAGACCACGACTGGGATTCTTATCGAAACCACACCATTGGTTTTGTATTCCAGAGTTACAACCTGATCCCGCACCAGACTGTACTGGCAAATGTAGAACTGGCACTGACTATCAGCGGTATTTCCAAAAAAGAACGTAAAAAAAGAGCACTGGATGCACTGGAGAAAGTAGGCTTAAAAGAGCAGGCACATAAAAAACCAAACCAGATGTCCGGAGGACAGATGCAGAGAGTTGCGATTGCCAGAGCACTGGTTAATAATCCAGACATCCTGCTTGCAGATGAACCTACCGGTGCGCTGGATACGGAGACCAGTGTACAGGTTATGGAACTTCTGAAAGAAGTGGCACATGACCGTCTTGTCATTATGGTGACACATAACCCGGAACTTGCAGAAGAATACTCTACCCGTATTGTAAAATTAAAAGACGGCAATATCATTGGAGATTCTGATCCATTTACTCCAGACACAAGACAGGATGCACCGCCAGAACATAAAAATCTGGGAAAAGCATCCATGTCATTTCTTACGGCGCTGTCACTGAGTCTGAATAACCTGATGACCAAAAAAGCCCGGACGATTCTGACCGCATTTGCCGGTTCCATCGGTATTATAGGTATTGCTCTGATTCTGTCGCTTTCGACAGGATTTCAGAACTATATTGATCAGATTCAGGAAGAGACGCTAACCTCTTACCCACTTTCTCTTACGAAGGAGACCGCTGATGTGACATCAGCTCTTTTATCGATGGTTTCAGAAAGCGGAGAAGCAAAAGGCAACGATATTGTAGAAGAACAACAGTATATCAGCAGCATGTTCTCCAGTGTTGGAACCAATGATCTGAAATCTTTTAATAAATACTTAGAAAAACATGAGGATGAGGTCGATGATATGGTTTCCCTGATCCAGTATGAATATAGTGTGAAACCGCTGATTTATACCATCGACTGTAATGATAAGATCACGCAATTGAACCCTAATACGCTTTTGTCCTCTATCAGCGGAAATAACAGTTCCCTGTTATCGAACTCAAATCTTCCGGCAGCTTCCATGACTTCTGTTTTCAACGAAATGCTGGATGATCCAGAGGCACTGGAAGAACAATATGATGTGCTTGCCGGAGAATGGCCGGACGCCTATGATGAAGCAATCATTGTATTATCAGAACCAAATGGCATTTCCGATCTTCTTGTTTACTGTCTGGGACTCCGTGATAATACAGAACTTAAGGATATGCTCACCAGGCTGATGGCAGGCGAAGCCGTTGAAGAAGAAAAAGAACCAATGGAATTTACATACGATGATCTGCTGAACCTTTCCTTCAAGATTGTAGATGCAAGTGCTACCTATAAATATAATGAACAATACGATATTTATGAAGATATGTCGGATGATCAAAAGTATATGCAGGAAGTTTATGATCATTCGCCAGATCTGAAAATTGTCGGAATCGTCTGCCCGAAAGAGGGAAGTAACGCTATGACTCTGTCTACCGGTGTCGCATATACGAAAGAACTGACACAGTATGTGATTGAAACAGCAGAAAAGTCAGAAATTGTAGAAAAACAGATGGCAAACAGAGATGTCAATGTATTCAGTGGAAAACGTTTTGATGACGAAGAAAAAGAATCCGGACTGGATTTCCAGGATATGATCTCGGTTGATACCGATATGCTATCTTCTGCATTTGGTGTAAATATCAATGAAAATGATATTGCAAATCTGACCTCCGGATACATGCAGCAAATATCTTCCTCCATCACAGCAGATACCTCTGCTGCAGAAAATGCATTTAACAGCACCTTGATTACCATGACATCCGATATGCTGAATGATTATATTGATGCACATTACGATGCAGCCATGAAAGGCGCTATGATCAGCATGAATGACGTAGAATCCGTTGTAAATTCCTACATGCAGACATCAGACTGCAGGAAATTACTGGCCAATCTGGAAGCCACTTATCTTATTCCACAGGATACCTTTTCTACCATGTACTCGGAACTGCTGAAAGGCATCTTGCAGGGCTATATCGGCATGGCGTCCCAGACTCCTGGAATGGGTACCGGTACTGGAAATAGCGAAGATAACGGCAGTGGTTCTGATCCTGGAAATATCGAAGATAACGGTAGTATTTCGGGTTCGGATAACGAAAACACCGATGACACCAGTGACGGCAAAGATACAGATACGAATGCAATTACAGGCAGTGATTCTGATACCAATACCAAAGTCACTGTACAGAGTGGCACATCCGGAACTCCTCAGATCAGTGCTGATCTGCGCGCCCCACTTACAAAAGAGCTGGTGGCACAGCTCGTTCCGCAGCTTACCAGCCAGGATGCCATTGTGACAGCTTCCGATCAGATTGCAGCAGTAATGACAGAAGCAGTGATGAAGAAAGAGGTTATGACGGAAGTCGGGGAACTGACAGGCGAACTGATGAATACCATGGCAAGTGCATTCCATGTAAATCCAGACGCAATTGCAGGTGCGTTCCAGTTTGATCTGAGCGAAGAAGAACTTACCCGTCTGATGGAGACCATGACATCCAATGGCGTAGAAAAAAACGCTGACTCGAACCTGACTACGCTTGGATACCAGGATCTCGAAGAACCAACATCCATTTCATTCTATTTTAAAGATTTTGATTCCAAAGAATTGTTTGTAGATTTTCTGGATCAATACAATGAAGACATGGAAAATGAGGATGAAGAAAAGGTCATCCAATATACAGATATTACTGGAATTCTGATGTCCTCCGTAAGTACAATCGTAAACAGTGTTACTTATGTATTGATCGCATTCGTAAGTATATCACTGATCGTATCCTCAATTATGATTGGTATTATTACTTACATTTCCGTACTGGAGCGAACCAAAGAAATTGGTGTCCTGCGGGCAATTGGAGCATCCAAAAAGAACATTTCTTCCATCTTTAATGCAGAAACTTTTATCGTTGGATTATGTTCCGGACTTCTTGGAGTTGGCGTAACATCAGCGCTGGTTCCACCGATCAATTATGTCATCCATACACTGACGAATAATTATGATATTAATGCAGTACTTCCGTTGAAAGCAGCACTGGTACTGGTGGTATTAAGTATTATCCTGACGCTGATCAGTGGTCTGATTCCTTCCAAACAGGCAGCGAAGAAAGATCCGGTACTGGCACTTCGGAGTGAATAAAGATATAAGCCTCATTGATAGCGGGAAATGCTATCTGTGAGGCTTTTTTTAGTTGTATAACAGAAAAAAACCCCAGAATTAATATTCCGAGGTTCATCCATAAAGGCGCCAACCAGATTTGAACTGGTGATAGAGGTGTTGCAGACCTTTGCCTTACCACTTGGCTATGGCGCCATCCTTCTGAGCACTTATATATTATAACAAATGCCCAGAATGAAGTCAATACCTAAAATCCGAGTTCGTCATTTACAAGAATGACCTTAATTCTCTGTGGAGCCTTGGAAAATCTGGTGATCAAAAACTGACAGCAGATGGTATCCGGAGACTTGCAGTCGAAACACGCTCCCGTTTTTGCACAAGGAGTGTTCAGGTTGAATCTCTGAGCATTGATCGGTGCTGCTTCATTTCTTGCGCGGGATACCGCATTTTCCACATCTTTAACTACTTTGTTCATGCCTACGATCATAAGCACATTTCTTGGGCCAGCAGCAATAGCAGATACACGGTTTGCATATCCGTCAATATTTACGATCACGCCGTCTTCTGTGATTGCATTGGCACTGGTCAGGAAGAAATCACAATCATAAGTAATCAGTTCAATTTTTCTCTTTTCTTCTGGCGTTGCAGCTGCATCACGATTGTATGTATGATAATTGCCCTGACAGACTGCATCCTTTAATCCGATTTCCCCTACAGACATAGTGCCGCCCCATGCGATACTGCTGCCTTCCGGAATCAGCTCCAGTGCCTTCGCAAGCGCTTCTTCTTTTGATTCCGCATAATAACCGGCCATATTGCGGGAATTTAATCCTGCAATGATCTTTTCTCCTAACTTCCTGTTTCTTTTGATCCGATTTTCGTTCATCTTCTTACCTCCTGTCTACTATGAATATATTATTTCACACACTCTTATTTTTCCGAAAAGAATAATTCTTTCACCTCTTCTACCGGCATATCCCGTCCTGTAAAAAGCTTGAATGCCGCTACGCCCTGCCACAGAAGCATTCCCTTTCCTCCGACAATCTTCTGAACTCCTGCTTTTCTGGCATCCTTCATCATTTTTGTCTCTTTGGGATTATAAATAATCTCTGACACGACAAGGTCTTCCCGGTATACAGACGTATCTTTAATCAATGATTCGCCTTCATTCGGCTTCATTCCTACCTTTGTAGCATTGATCAGGATATCACTTTCTCTTATACTCTCATACAGCATCGCTTCATCTGCAAGGTCACGCACGCGAACCATACACTCCGGAGCAAATTCCTTCAGCTTTTCCGACATTTTTTCCAACTTCAGATAATTCTCTCCCTTTCGGTTCAATACATCGATTCTCCGGGCGCCGTCCAGTGCCAGCTGGACAAATATCGCAGTTCCGGCACCGCCGCCACCCATCAATGTGATATTTTTCCCTTTTACACGAACTCCATGTTCTTGAAGATTCCTGACAAATCCGATTCCATCCGTATTATGTCCAATCAACCTTCCATTTTCATTCACTACGGTATTGGATGCTCCAATAATCTGTGCCGCCGGTGACAATTCGTCCACTAGCCTTACCACCTCAGTCTTACACGGCATCGTTACATTGAATCCCCTCATATGCAGAAGCCTGGCTGTATCTAGAAACTGTTGCACCTGTTCTTCTTTAATATCGAATGCAAGATAAGCATAATCAAGCCCAAGCCGCTCAAAACTGTAATTATGCATTGCCGGTGAGCCAGAATGCCCCACCGGTGAGCCAATCAGCCCTAAAAGCGTTGTTGTACCACTGATTCTTTTTTTCATTTATTATCCACCCTTCTTTTGTTACTCTCGCATGTCCAGACGCAAGATATAAAATGATATCATGATCTTCATCCGGTTTTCATTACTCAGTATATCATATCCCAGGATATCTTTGATCTTATTTAATTTATAAGTCAATGTATTTTTATGGCAATATAACGCTTTTGACGTATTTAGAATACAACAGTCATTTTCAAAATAACTATCCAGAATCTTTGTGTACTCCGTATTATTTATCCGGTCATATTTGATCAGTGGACCGATGGTATCCTGGACAAATGTCGGACATATCGATTCATCTTTTACATCTGCAAGAATCTTATAGACTCCCAGCTCATCATATTCCAGAAGATTCTTGGGAATTGCAGTCTTTGTAAGCTGATATGCTGTAAATGCATTTTCATAAGATTTATGAATCTCTGTTATTCCGGTTACAGTCGTTCCGATCCCTACGTATACATCTGGATCTTTTTTGCACAATTCTCTGAATTGTTTCTGGATCTGGGACACAGAGACTTCTGCAAATAGAACGATCAATCTTCCGCCATCTTCATAGATAACTCCTTTTTGCATCGAATACCGCAAGGACTTTTCAATACTCTCCAGATGTATATTTCCTGTTTCACTGTCATGTGCATGACAGCTGAGAATCAAGACTGTATAAGACATGTCTCGAAAAAATCCATAATTTTCAAAATGGCTGAGATAAGCTTCCTCATTGTCCGGATAATAAATCGCATTTTTCAGATAAGCCGCCAGATTCGTTTCCTTCTGTTCATTTTTCAGCAGAATCTCTGAAAATATCCGCATGATGTCGATAAAAGGAGTATCCCATGCGGATGAAAAAAGCGGAAACTGTATCTGGTTACAATAATCTATAATCTCCGGCGGAAATGTATGTCCTTTCTTTAAAGACAAAATGAGACCTCCGGCATGCGCCTGATTCAAAGCCATAATAAATTGTTTCAGCCAGTCTTCGGAAGAATTATTAATCCCGGAATTAAAAACCAATTCACCTCCGTATAACAAATATGCAAATTCTGCATCCTCTACCGTATGAATCCAGCTGATGGTCTTTCCAAAGAAACCATTGGTATGCAATTTAACATCATATCGATGACTGATTTTCGCATACAAATCTTCCAATTTTACTGCCACTTTCTCACCTTCTTTCAAACATTCTAGCACAATTGTGTGTCACGCACAATTATTGTTTTAAATTCTGTTTTAAGAAACCATTTTCACAAATATTTTATTATGCTATATTGTATACGAAATACAAAAGCTTTGAAAAAAGCACCCCGATTTTGTATTTTATAATTAGATCTCTAGATGAAGTATTAAAAGACCTTGAGAAAAATTCTCAAGGTTTTTTAACATATTTTCAGTTTACTCATCTTTTTTCCAGTCACGAATCACTTCTAATGCAGGAAGAACATTCCCGTCATAATCAAACAATGCCTGGTTCGCCCACTCGTTTCCACACGGCCCCGGATCATTCATGTAACGAAGGGATGCTTCTGTAGCCCAGCCGCTTCCCGGAACGGGCAGCCATGCCGGCTCCCACCAGAAAAATCCTTTTCCTTTTCCGCCTTCCACATTATGAATCCGCTCCAGCAGATCCTTCATAAAATCCGCCTGTCCTTGTCTGGTCATGGGATAATCCAGCTGCTCCACTAATTCTGGTTTGGTCGCATAGCCTTTACGTTGACCCGCTTCCAATTTTTCATACTGTTGATAATCTTCCATTGTATAGCCCATGGATACTTCCACAATCACGATATCTTTTCCATAGCGTTTTGCAATATCATTCATGTTATATTGCAACATATCCAGAGTTCCATGCCAGAATGGATAATATGACATACCGATAACCTGGAATTCTTCTCCGCGTTTCACAAATTCGTCAAACCATGTCCGGTAAAGCTCATTATTCCCTCCATTATCCAGATGGATCATAATCGGAACTTCCTCATCCACTGCACGTACTCCCCGAATTCCGCTGTTAACAAAACGCGCAATATTTTCATAATTTGGCGTCTTTCCTTCCGGCCACAACAGACCATTGGTCAGCTCATTTCCTACCTGGACCATGGTAAGATTCACTTTCTCTTCTCGGAATATCTCCATTACTTCGACGGTATATTCGTATACTGCATTTTCTAATTCTTCGACATCATAATCCTGCCAGGCCTTTGGCTTTATCTGTTTACCCGGATCTGCCCAGAAATCACTGTAATGAAAATTCAGGAGCACTCCCAGACCTGCATTCGTAACTCTTCTTGCAATTTCCAGGGTAGTCTGCAGATCATTTCCACCCGCCCCGTAAGGCTCTCCGTTCTCGGAATAAGGATCATTCCAAAGCCGGATCCGGATCGTATCCACGTCGTACCGCTTCATAATCTCCAGAATATCTGTTTTTTCACCTTCATCGTAATATGCCGCACCTAATCGTTCCAGTTCCAACAGCGTTGATAAATCCATACCTTTTATATATTTCATAGATCCTCCTCTAACGTCAGTGTCCCGATGGCATATTACCATCGGGACACTGGCACTTTTAGTCAAAATCAAACTTCGTAAAGCGTTTGTGCATTGCCTTATAACGAGTTCTTACCATCTCATTTCCTGCAAGAACCTCTTCCTCTGTTCCAGTGAACTGGCAGCGCAGGCAATAATATTCTTCTTTATCCTTATCATAGAACATATCAATATCCAAATCCCTCATAAAACAGGATGGACATCTGTAATTTAATTTGCCTTTTCCAGATTGAGCCATGTTGCAAATACCTCCTTATCAGAAACCTTCTTCTTGTATCCCAGAGTAAACATTGGAGAGAAAGCATATCCTTCTCTGATATACCCTTCTGCACCACCGGTCTGTGTCATAGAAACTTTCGTCTCAATTGCCGGTACTACTGCAGCAACTGCCTTTGCATCTGCCAGGCTTTCTTCTCTGCACTTATATTCATAATTAATAGATTTCGTCTCAGCACCTTCACATGTCAGGATAATTCCTGTCATATCCTCTGGATATTCGGTCGTACCATAGCATGCTACCATGTACTCATTCAGTTCTACTTCTGCGTCCGGATCACTCATCTCAAGGATTGTCCGTTCAATCTTAATCGAACCGGTTCCTTCTTCAAAATATTCTTTCGTCTGAAGTTTTACTGTGAGATCCGCGAACTCAATCGTTACCGGATCAAGGGTCAGGATTCTGGTATTTCCCTCTTGAGAGAAATGCGCTTTTGTACGGCACAGACACAGATCAACTTCTTCCCCGTTATGGCAGAGCTTCGCGCTTCTTATGGTTCCTTCTCCTGCATAATGTGTGAAATATCCTGCACGATATTTTTCCTGGATCAGGAATGGATAAGACGCATCCTGTACATGTTTTGTTCCAATACCAACTTCCCATTTTAATTTTGCAGCATATGGACGAAGATCGAAGATCGCACCACCCTGATCCATATTTACGCCGGCTCTCATATATGGATCCGTGTACCAGAACAACTGCTTATCAGATCCATAAAGAATATCTCTCCAAAGAGCACATTCCGGTTCTGTATAGGTCTTCTTCTCGCGGTAGTAATCTGCGAATTCAGACATGGTCATATCGATCAGCTTACCTTCTTTTTTCAGCTGTCCATAATACTTACATCCATCGGAATAGGATTTTAAAAGAAGTTCATAAGGAGCTTCCCAGCGTCCCATTTTGTTCATCCAGCCAGGTCCTACGAACATCATATTATAAGCATAACCGTTATTGTACTTTTCCTGTGCACGGTACTGGTCGATCAGATTATAAAGATATGGATATTCCCATGTCTTGGAATCATAGATCATTCCACGAAGTACATTCTGTGGATGTGTTCCAAAGTTAGAACCATTTCCATCATAACAAGCAAGCAGATCTCTGGAAAGATGCGGAATTGCTACGATACCGCTGTCTTCTTCCTCATTTGCAGCTGGTGCATGCGTATTTTGTTTGGATGGAATCCATGGCGCCCACGGACCTCCGTCAAACAACGTATACCAGGAATTATTACAGGTATGATAAGCCTTCGGTCCCTCTTCCCAGCAGGTTGCAATTGCACATTTTACAGATGGATATGCTTCTTTGATATAATTTGTCAGTTCTGCATCCATATAATAGGATCCTGTTGATTCCGGATAAAATCCAAAGATATCATGGAATTTTTCAAATACGTCATCCACGATCTGTTTTTTGTCTTCCATGGAGAACATCCAGATACAGAAATCTTTTGTTTTATATTTTTCACGGAACTGCTCACAAGGAAGTCCCAGAAGTGACAGCGCAATTTCATCACCGTATTTCTCGTGGTCCTCCTTTGCGATCTGCACAGCCTCTTCATTAAACAGTGCTGCATATGTCATATGGATCGTAACTTTCAGTCCGTTTTCATGCGCAAGGCGCTGTTGTGTCTTGAAAATATCAAGAGATTCTGTCAATAATTTCTTATCCCCGATATCCTCTTCTTTCCCATGCCCGGTCACGGTTGCCGAATACTCCGGCACCATCTCCGGACGATGAATAACATTAAGAATAAATTCACTCATATTTTTGCTCCTTTTTTGTAAAAAAATGCCCGGCATACCTGTCTAAAACTACAATAATATGCCGGACAATTAAATCCTTTTCGTCTATAACATCACTCTTACTTAACTGCTCCGGTAATACCTTCTGCGAACTGTTTCTGTAATACAAAGAATACAATCATTGTAGGAATAGAACAGAACAATACACCACACATCAACATACCATAGTCTGTTACATATCCTGTGATCAGGTTGGCAATCAACATAGGCATTGTCATAGAATTATTGTCTGTCATAATTACCTTTGGCCACAGATAAGAGTTCCATGCATTCATGAATGTGATAACTGCTGCTGCTGCATAAGTTGATTTCATTGTCGGAATGAACATACGGAAGAAAATCTGAATCTCATTCAGTCCGTCAATACGCGCAGCCTCAATAATGTCAATCGGGAACGCTCTTGCATTCTGACGGAACATCATGATCATAAACGGCGTCGATATCATCGGAAGGATGAATCCAATCGCTGTATTCAAAAGTTTTGCTTTTGAAAACATCTGGAATAATGGAACCATTGTTGCCACCTGCGGTACCATCATCGCAAGAAGCAGAATAGAGAACAATTTATCTTTCCATTTGTCATGATATACTTCAAAACCATAACCTGCGATAGAGCAGATCAGAAGACACACAACCGTAGTCAGGATTGCATAGAAAAATGAATTTCCAAGTGCTCTCCACAGTGGCTGCTGGCTGACAAGGTTATTAAAGTTCTCCATAAAATGTGTTCCCGGCAGAATACGTCCTCTGGAAACATCTGTTGATGTATTAGTTGCTGCAGATATCATCCAGTATAACGGGAATACTGAAATAAATGATACAATAATCAAAAAGATATACGTTGGAATCAGTCTACGCTGAATCATTGAGCTATTCTTTTTCTTAGTCACGCGTATCACCTACCTTCAAATTAATAAACGCCAGTATTGCTACCATAATAAAGATCAAAAATGCCATCGCAGATGCATAACCGAAGTTTGGCACATTGATAAAACATGTATTGTAAATGTAATGAGACATCGTGATCGTAGAGTTCGCCGGTCCACCTTTTGTCAGGTTGACAGACTCATCAAACAACTGTAATGTACCGTTGATAGACATAATAAATGTCATAATGATTGTCGGTTTTAACAACGGGACGGTAATGCCCCAGAATGTCTTCCATCCATTGGCACCGTCAATCTTTGCCGCCTCATATACCGAATATTCAATATTCTGAAGTCCAGACAGATAGAATACCATGTTGTATCCCGTCCATCTCCAAATCAACGCGATGATAATAACAGCCTTTGCACTCGCCGCGTTTCCCAGGAAATTATATCCCGTATCTAGAATATGTAATTTGATTAAAATACTGTTGATCAATCCTTCCTGTGCAAACAGAGAACGGAAAATCAAAGCATAAGAAACAAGCGATGTTGCACATGGAAGGAATACACATGTACGGAACAAGCCTTTAAATTTCAGATCCTTGTTATTCAAAAGCTGTGCCAGAAGGATTGCCAGAATCAGCATGATCGGCACCTGAATAATCAGATAGAAAAATGTATTTCCGATAGATTTTACAAAGACTTTATCGGCAAACATTCTCTTATAGTTACTAAATATAGGCTCTGCAAACTTCATATTCGCACCTGTTCCCGTCTGCAGAGAAATGATAAATGCCCGAACCATCGGATAAAAACTCATGATCACGATCATGATCGTTGCCGGAGTCAGAAACGCCCATCCTGCCGCCTTCTGCTTTTGAATGAGATTCATTCCTTTCTTTTTAGAATTCACAAAGAAGCCCCCTTTCCTTCTAAACCTTTCCTTTCAAGACAAATACAGGGAACTTGCAAGCAGTTCCCTGTATTTACCGCTGCCCTTTATTCTGTCATCTTGAATTCAAGAGTTTCCTGAGCTTCCTGTAAAGCGTCTTCTTTAGATGTACCATTTGTAATATTGATGATTGCTGTGTTTACAGCTTCTCTTGCTTCATAGTGAAATGGAGTCTTTGTAAACTCTGGAATATGAGAAGAGTATTCAACTAATGTTGAATAAATTGCCTGTCCACCGTAGAACTCAACTGGCTCGTTATAAACTTCAGATTCTCCTGCCGGCAGGTAGCATGCGATACCAGATGTCTCTGGAAGAATAGCATCATAGAATTCTGTACTGGATCCAAATGTGCTTGTCAGGAAATCCATTGCAAGGTCAACATTTTTACAGTTTGCAGTGATATACCAGGAAGATCCACCATTGTTTGCATAATGTGTAGCTGTATCTACACCGTCAACTGCTGGAAGTGTAGTGATCTGCCACAGACCCTTCTGATCTTCGATACCTGTCAGGGTTGCGTTCATCCAGTTACCATTTACGATACCAGCTGCTTCGCCATTTGTTACAGTTGCAATATACTCATCCCAGTTGTTAACAAGTTTTACAACGTCTTTTTCGATCATCTCTGTATAGATGTCGATACATTTTTCAGCAACATCATTGCCTACGATATAAGCTTCGCCGTCTTCATTTACAAAGTTAGCGCCACAGGACTGGATCATTAGCATGATTGTGTCACCGCCTGTAGATTCACTTGTCAGAAGGTACTTGCCTGTCTTTTCATGTACATCCTGTCCGATCTCAATAAATCTGGACCATGTAATGTCTGTCAGGTCTTCAATTGTATATCCTGCCTGTTCCAGGACATCTGTACGATAGAATGCAGCACATACACCATTATCATATGGAACACCGTAGTGCTTGTCATCCAGCATAGAATAAGACTGTTTTAATGCTGCAAAATCATCCCAGTTAATTCCACAGTCTGTCAGATCTACGAAAGCATCCGGATAGCTCTTCAGGAATTTCTGATAGCTGTTGTCCTGCATCAGAACGATGTCTGGCATTGTGCTGTAATCCCCAGCGTTTGCGCAGGTTGTCAGTTTAGTCTGGCAGTCATCAGAAGAAGTCTCGATCACTTCGAGTTCAAATCCTTCATGATCCTCTGCGTACATATCACCTGCCATCTGCATAGCCTTGATGTTGAATGTCTGGTCCCATGCCCAAACAGTCAGCTTGTTGCTGTCACCAGAAGATGCGCCTTCGCCGTCAGATGAGGAATCATCAGATCCGCCTCCACAGGCAGCCAGTGATAATACCATTGCACTTGCAAGCAACACTGAAAGTAACTTTTTCTTCATAAACTTATCCTCCTTATTTCTAGTATAAAAGCACAATTTCTTGTGCTTTCACCTGTTGTTTATGAGTTAATTGTACCAAAATCTTTCCATCATTAGTTTGCATAACCAATCACATAATGTGCATTTTCAATCTTCATCGTTACTTTTGCATGAAACCCTTTCATCTTCAGAACTTTTTTTATCCACTTTCTCCATATTTCGACTTTTTTCTCTTTTGTCTCTATATTAATATTACACAAAAACCTTGTCCGGATATGATTTTTTTAACATTTGCAGCATTTCTTCATTCAGATCCAGAAGAAGCTTGATCTTCTCTCTGTCTTCCAGAACAATCATTGTATAATAAGGAACATTCTCATCATAAGAAGTATAATCATACTTTTTTAATTTCTCAGTTCCGCCGTTTTTTCGATACTTTGCCACGGACGGATGCTGATTTGGAGCTACTACTTCCAGTTCCCTCATATCCAGAATGTGTTCTGTCCTGCGATACCTCTTCCCCAGGATCACATCGATTGTAAGAATATTATCCTCCAGGATATACTCATAATCTTTCTGACTAAAAACATCATAAACAAAATAAAGAAGCACCAGTAAGAATCCCGGAAGCATAAATCCCTGTGAGATTGCAATTCCCATCAACACAAATAGCACTGCAAAAACAATCATAACTTTCTTCAGTAATTTTGAGGCTGCCTTTGGTTTTCTTGTTACTTGTTCTAAAATCCTATAATTATACATTTTCCATATTCCTTTCTGTAGTTCTGGCAAAAGAGCGGCTTTTTCTATACTCCGTCGGAGTCTGCCCTTTTCCTTTTTTAAATGCTTTTGAGAAATAAAAGTTATCTTCATATCCCACAGAATGCGCAATCGTAGTAATTGGAAGATCCGTCTCTTTTAAAAGCTGACATGCCTGCATAATCCGATATTCATCCACATAATCCTTAGGGGATTTTTTTAAAATTTTCTGGAACATCCGATACAGATAGCTTCGACAGACTCCCGTATAATCTGCAATATCCTCTACTGTAATTGGGTAAGAATAGTGCTCTGCGATATAACGGACTGCCCGCTCTACATGTATATTCTTCTGATCCTTCTGCTTCATCTCCAATGTAGAATTCTCCATAAGCATCGCAATCATCGAATACAACGCCCCCGTCATGGAAACTGCATCGCAAAATGAATTCCCTTTTGCCTCATACACCTTCATGATCTTCTTCTGAATCTCTTCACTGATGGCCGCCTGTTCCAGAACGGGTGAATCCTCTGAAAAATCCGTATGTCTGAGAAGATTGTATGCATCTGTCCCTGCAAAGCCCACCCAGGTATACGACCACGGATCCTCTTCATCCGCACGATAACACGCCTCCATATTAGGAAAGATCAGGAATGTATCTCCCCTTTTCAGATGATATGATTTTCCTCTTATTTCAAAATATCCTTTCCCGCTCATAACATGATGGATCAGATAATGATCTCTGACTCCGGGTCCCCACTGAAATCCCGGCTTACACTTCTGGCTTCCCACGTTATAAACCGACAGCGAACTTAACGGCTTATCTTCCGCGATGTAGGAATGTTCATAAGCTTCTATAAGATTTGCCATCTATACTGTCCTCCTTTCATCTTTTATAACTTCTCGGAATCTTCAGCCCTGATTTTATAAGGCTTTCAGACCCCTATCTAAAAAAATCACCCACTTTTTTTCAAAAAACACTTGACAAATCGCTCAAAATTTGCGGCGAAGCCGATTGATTATATTTTATTTCAA
>JALEKG010000097.1 GCA_022769185.1 Dorea sp.
TGTCAGATAGATGGTCACCATGGAAAGGCAGGTTGGTCCGCATCCGCTTAATCCCATTGGTGCCCCCGCATATTCCTTATATCCCCAGCGCTGATCCCACTGCATCAGAAGAGGGACTTCATCGGCCGAAGCATATTCCCCAAGGTTTATCTCCTGTACCGTATCTTTCTTCAGCGGATACTCAAATACGAAATCCTTTGTTTCCGGATTTTTTTCATAAAGATCGATCATTTCCTGTGGATAATCATCCAATGTATATCCATTTTTTTTCGCATACTGCTCAATCTCATCTTTCCCCAAAATAGAAGTATAAATCTCCTTCACACGATTGCCGGCAACACTACTGCCATCACCTGCACTATTTCCATCATCACCACCGCCTGACAGGCTACGGAGCAAAAAGCAAGATCCCAGAACCAGAACACCGAAAAGCAAAAGCCTTCGGATGATTTGTATTCTTCTCCTTCTTCTTCTGCGTCTTGAAATTCTCCCATGCTTCATATCCTTTCGCCTCCTATGCTATCTATGATAACAAGAAAGCCTTGCTGCTTATTGGCGATTCCAGTAAGAATTTCTTTCTTTTTCCTGTCGATTCTTTAAGTCTTTCTTAACCTATCTTTAAAATACAAATTGAACCAATAACATATAACAAATAGTACCGCCTGCAATAGACAGAAGCATCTGTCGCTTCCAATAATGTAATCCCACAACGAATGCAATAGAAATCAGTTCCGGCAATCCACGGCTGCCGGAGAAAAGGCTCACATTTTTCAAACAATAAACAATCAATAATCCAAAGACCGCCGCAGGCAATACATTTCCAAGATATTGAACATATTTCGGGGTTGGCTTGTCCGCCGGGAATAACAAGAATGGCAGGAAACGAGTCAGCATCGTTCCTAACACCACCATAAAAATGGTAATCATTTGCTCTGTCAAAGTCATACGATATTACCGCCTTTCTCCAGATTCTTTCTAAAAATTGTCAACATACACAGAATTGCAATCATCGCAGGAATGATAAACTGATCGGGTCCAAATGAAATCAGACAAAGGACCGACAGACCAAGCCCCAAAAGTGCACTGGTATGCTTCTTATCTTTGAGCCATTGTTCCATAAAAATGACTACAAACATGGCTGTCATCACAAAATCCAGCCCTTCCGTATTAAAATGAATCAGAGAACCAAAGATACCACCTAAAGTAGCTCCGAAAAACCAGTAACAATGATTCAGTAATGTTACAAAAAACATAAACCATCCTTGATCTACATCTTCGGGAATCTCTGCTGTGTAGTTAATGGAAAAACTCTCATCACACATCCCAAAGATAAGATAGATCTTCTTCCAGCCGGTTCCCTTGTATTTATCCAACATAGAAATCCCATAAAAAAGGTGTCGCGCATTTATCATCAAAGTCATAGCCAGCGCCTGTATGGGATTAAATGCACCAAGCAGCAGATTCACCGCTATAAATTCTGCCGAACCGGCAAAAATCGTCAAACTCATCAGCATTGGATACCAGAAACTGAATCCTGACACATTCATGTAAATTCCATAGGTCAGCCCCAGAAACCAGAATCCTGCAAAAATCGGAATGGTATATGGAAAGACCGCCTTAAAAGCTTTGCGTTTCATAATGTTCTCCTTGCTATTTTCTTATGCCTGTATAAAGCTTTTTACTTTTGCAGAACCGGAATCTGAATTTCGGTAACAAACTGCTCCTTATTACTGGTAAGTCCATAATCGATCAAAGTGATCTCTCTGGAAAAACCTACGATCTGAAGTTGATGTTCTTCCATATAATCTGCCAGCATCCGATATTTTCCCGGCGCATCTGAATGGCTTCCACAAAATCGGATGGTAACGCAGGTTTCAGCTGGAATTTCCTCTACAGTTCCTTCATATTCATCTTCCGGGTCCAGCAGTAAAAACACCAGATCGTATTTCTGATATTCCTGCTCGAGCAAATGTTCCTGCGTAATTCCCACGCCAACCTTTCCCAGGAAGACCATCGCATCCTTCTGCTTTCCTTCCAGTTGCCGGATTGACATTTCCAGATCGAGATAAGAATGAATAGAAAGTGAATTCCGGATCCAGGTGATCCGTTTTGCCGGACAGGTTACCAATCGTACAGTATCCAGTTCAGAAGTGACTGCATCTTCAATCTGACGCAGACGATTGTCAATCTTCCGCTCTATAATCTCAAGTTCTCTTTGCTTGCTTCGGACCGCTTCTTTCTGCTGACGTAAAAGTTCCTGGATATGATCTACTTCCCTGTTTTTCAAAAAATCTGCAATCTGATCCAGCGGTGTATCCAGCACCCGCAGGTAACGGATCGTATTCAGACACTCAAATTGCCGGGTACTGTAATAACGATACCCGGTCTCTGGATCAATATATTCCGGACTCAAAAGTCCAATCTTTTCATAATGTCTCAACGTTCCTACACTGAGAGAAAACATCTTTGCCACATCACCGATCTGAAACAATCCGCTCTTCTCCATTTTTCTTTTCCTTTCGCTGCATCCAGAGGAATACACAGATACATATGATCACAGACACAAAAGATCCTGTTGCCGTTGCGATTCCCATAGGCAACAGCGTATCTGGGAAATGCTTCGATGCCAGGTAAGCCAGTGGGATCCGCGCACAGACAATGGAGATAGAATTGTGCAAAAAGGAAAATTGTGATAATCCATAAGCACAGAAATATCCACTAAAGCAGAAATGAATTCCCGCTAGAACGCAGTCCCAGACATACCCATGCATATACTGGGTTCCAAGCCGGATGACTTCCGTATTATCAGAAAACATTCCGATAAATGTTTCCGCAGACATCTGCATGACGATCACACAGAAAAGACCAAAGGTAACGCATGCCATAATCGCATATCGCAGCGTCTGCTTTGCCCGGTCATGCCTGCCAGCCCCAATATTCTGGGCAGCCAGAGCGGAAACCGTAGACAACATAGAAGATGGCACCAGAAATAAGAAACTGATCATCTTCTCTACAATACCTACCGCTGCAGCATCATTTAATCCACGCTGATTTACAATAACTGTAATGACGATAAAAGAAATCTGGATAAAACCATCCTGGAACGCCACTGGAAGTCCGACCTTCAGAAGTTCCTTCATGATATTCTTCTGCGGACGAAGGTGCTCCCTTTTTAAACTCAGTCCGGTCTGCTTTCGAACAATGATTAAAAGTGACACGATAACACTGATCGTCTGAGATACCGTTGTACCCAGTGCGGCACCCGCAGGTCCCAGCTTCAACGCACCGATAAACACATAATCCAGCACAATATTAGCCGCACAGGCAACTGCGACAAAATACATGGGACTTTTAGAATCGCCCATTCCACGGAAAATCGAACTGATGATATTATAAGCCGTGATAAACGGAATCCCGATAAAACAGATCGTCAGATAAGCAATCGTACCGTGGACCGCTTCTTCCGGAGTAGACATGACCGCAACAATCGGCTTCACCGCCAATAAAAGTATGATCATAATCCCGACAGACACTCCCAAAAACAACGTAATCGTATTTCCAATCGCCACAGAAGCCTGATCCTTTCTCTGTGCTCCGATTGCCTTTCCGATCATCACCGTAGACCCCATCGCAAGACCAACGATCATCACGGTGATCATATGCATCACCTGGCTTCCGATTGATACTGCAGTAGTACTATCCACACCATTAAACTGACCAATGATAAATAGATCCGCCATCCCATAAAGTGTCTGTAGAAAATAAGACAATAAAAATGGCAGCGAGAAAGAGATCATCGTCTTAAATACATTTCCTGTCGTTAAATTCTTCTCCATAATCCTTTACTCATTCCTCTCCTCCGATATTTTACCAAAAAATTATAGACTCTACAACAATTGTAGAGTCAACATTTTTCTTTCATGATCAAGGAATCTATAAAGTAAATGATTAAAGAGCAGCGTCGCATTACTCTTTAGGTTTGTCTTGTGGGTGCGAGGAATAATACCATTCCAGAAACTCTTCGTGCATCTCCTCTCCCTGCTTTCTGGCCCGAACGGCATCCTCTATTTTTTCATAGGATCCCAGATAATACATCTTCCCCTTAAATCCGATCTGTGCGATCCATCGTCCGCTTTTTTTATTCTGATATACTCCCGTATATCCACTGGTATTCTTGACATTTTTGTGCTGTTTCAAAGACTCTAGAATTGTAACAGATGTACCATCACATAACTGCAGGTTCTCTTTAATCGAAGACGCCTGAAGACAGCCACAGCTTTTGGTCTTTCCAGACTGCAGCAACGTCTGTCCCACAATGGTTTCCCTGCCACAGTCACACCGGCATTTCCATCGGTGCATTCCGTCCCGTTTCCCTGCATACTCAATCACAGTAAGCATCCCAAATCTTTTTCCGACATACTCTTTTATCGGCGGATGTCCCAGACAGCCACAGCTTTTCTTATATCCTTTCATCAGCTGATCCCTTGGGACCAGACATTCATTTCCACAATCACACCGACAGTGCCAGATCACACTGCCACTGCTCTTACTTCTGCCTTCCGTCGGTTCCAGACAGACCAGGCGGCCAAACCGCTGCCCTGTCAGATCCTTCTGTCCGGGTCTTACCTTCGTCTCACAGCCACAGTCCCGCACCGTACCGCGCTGAAGCGCCCGAGTATCCAGAGCAATGCTTCCGCCACAGTCACAATGACAATTCCAGATGGTATACCCTCTCTTACGCTGGCCGGTAGCCTCCTTCACCGTCAGCTTTCCAACCCGGACGCCTGGTTCAATCTTAGGCAGTATCCTTTTTTCTCTATGCTTCATCCGCATTCTTTCCCCTGTACATAGACCATCCGATCATAAACAAAAGCATTCCAGACATTGCCATCACAGGAACCGGCCAATTCAGCTGTCCGGTCTGCGGGAGTTTGGATATCCCCGGCTTGTTATCTTCCTTCGGTGTATCCGGCGCCCCCGGTGTCTTGGAAGTAACATCCTCCACCTTCGGGCTTGCGTCTACATGATAAATCCACCCATCGCCATCTTGAAGCGGTACTGACACCAGAAACGAGCTGACGGCATTGTATCCCTCTGCAGCTTCGGTCTGTACTAAAAGATATAATCCAACCGGCAGATTTTCAAAAATCACCTTTCCATTATTCTCAATCATCTTCACAGTCCCGACAGAAGCATCGGAAATCTTTTTCTCCAGCTCCTCCGCCAGCCTACTGTCACTTAAATCTCCCAGATCCACTCCGCAATTTTCAAATCCATTGACGTACTGCCAGGAAATATTTCCATCCTCTGTTTTTGCTTCTGCCACCTGATAAATCGTCATCTCTCCACCAGAAACTGCCAACTGTGTCTGATGATCACAAAGAGTAACCGATATAGAACCTGTTGCATTCAGATCAATCCCCTCACCAGAGGCATACAGGGGAGTCACATTACAGATTGTAAGTATCAAAACCAGCAAAAAAATCATAAGCCAGTTCTGTAACGATTTCTTTCTCATTCTCTTCACCTCATCTTTTCTTCTGCTGCTTCGGGAACAGCAGGACCACAAAAAGCACAAGAAGTATCGGGATTGCTACCACAGGCGCCACAAGCAATGGATCGATCTGCATAGCATCTGCCGTCACCCGGACGTCATCTTCGTTCCGGTTCTCCACCCGGTGCCCGCGCACCAACAGCCTTTGAGTATTGATTCCATAGGGCGTACAGGTAACAAGAGTACAGTAGTCCTTCCCCTTCTCAATCGCCAGATCATCCATCTCTTCCGGAAGGACAATCCGAATCTGATCCACCTCATAGGTCAGCGTCTCATCCAGTACTCGGAGTATGAAAATGTCTCCCTCCTTCAGCTCGTCCAGATTCGTAAATAATTTGGCCGATGGAAGACCCCGGTGTCCGGACAGGACACAGTGGCTGCTCTCGCCGCCAACCGGCAGACTGGACCATTCCAGATGGCCTACGGCAATCTGGAGAACTGCCTCATTTGTACCATGATAAATAGGCAGAGAACATTTCAGAGCAGGGATTTCGATGTACCCCATCATACCATTCCCAGACACATTCAGAAGACTTTCATATTCCTTTTTTTCTTCTTCCGTCATATCGAAATACTGTCCCTTATTTACAAGAGACTGATTATATGCCTGTGCATCCGCCCAGAGCCTTTCATAATCCGCATCATCCAGATTCGCCACATTTTCCGCATAGGAGGCAATTGCCCGTGACTGATGGAACGAATTCCAGTAGTCGCTGACGGTGGGATACAGCAGCAAGGACAGCCCTGCAAGCAAGACCAGAATTAAGCATATCGTTATGAAATTACCTTTTTTCTTCTTCATGCAGGATTCTCCTTGCCGCTGTATACCGGGAGAAACTCTCCCGGCATACAAAGCGGTGTTTCTTTTATAAGATTCTTTTAATCATTTCAGAATTAATTCTTCATATTCATGCGTTTTCTTGCAATCAGTAATACAGCGGCTCCAATGACCAGAATCGCGCCAATGATATAGAAAATCGTAGTTCCCATACCACCGGTAGATGGTAACTCGGTACCACTCTGGTTCAATACCTTCACTTCATCCACTCCCTGTGGAGCTTCTGTTGTACCATTGACCACACCATTCTCTCCGATGACAATAGTAACCGGACCTGCAAGTTTGTTGTATCCAGCCGGAGCTTTGGTTTCAGTCAGATAATAGGTATCCGCATCTAATCCCTTAATCGTGAACTTACCTGTAGCATCTGTGGTAATCTCCGTAACTGTGCCAGTTTCCCCGGTTTTTGCCACACGATACACATTATTTCCTTCCGATACAAGAGCAATTGGATTAGAACCATCAGCATTCTTGCTTAATGTAAAAGTCGCACCAGCCAGAGCCTTCTCTGTCTCACCGTCCATCGTGTATTTAAACACATCCACATCCCAGGTGTAGGTCTTGGTCTGACTGTCAGGAGTATACTTGGTGTTGCTGCTGTCACCATAGCTCAGCTTACTAGTGTTCGGATTACCCTCACCGGCAATGACAGCATTTTCATTCAGAGTGGCAGTATAGCTGATAACAATCTGATCATTCGCTTTCAGTGTATCGCAGAACGCCTGCGTAAAGCGGACCTCAAAAGTACATCCATCCGTAAGGCCCTCTGTCACAACGGTGTAGTTGGAAGCATCCACAGCAGTACCATTCAAAGTAATACCAGTAACTCCCGTATAAGTCAGACCTGCAGACATGGTATCGTGGAACACATAGTTCTCAGCGCCAGCCTGCGCAGTAATCGTACTCTTAAAATTAACCGTCTGTCCGATATCGGCATCGTTCTTCTCACCGTAATTTCCGGTAGAATCTTCCTCAACAGTCTTCACGTTCGTAGGAACTTCATTCTTTTCTTCCATCACAACATCTGGATTCGTCGTATCCAGAGAGCACAACGTACCCAAAGTGGTATCAACCAGATAATAACCTAGATCCAGGCCGGTAAAGGACACTGTCGTCGTAGTAGCGGTCACACTGCCCTGATTCGCAATGCTATTGTCTTTGGCATACTTTTGAGCCGCCTTGGCAAATGCGGCAGCATCGGCACCATCTTTCCAGGTCACATATCCCTGTGCATCCACTTCCATATAGGTACCTTTAATGGCGTCACTATTAATGAAGGTATTCCAAGCAGTAGTAGCCTTATAAGCATAGGCATTGGCACTTTCGTTGTAACTCTCCAAGTCAAGGATCTGGTAAATAGTGTATGTCTGTCCTACGACAGCATCATTAATTGTAATACTTCCAGTTTCACCTTCAGCGAATGCAGTGGTCCCCAAACTCAGAACCATTACCAGTGCCAGTAACAAGCTGGCTAATTTTTTCATGTGTTTCATTTTTTCCCTCTTTTCTTATGAAATTTTATATTTGTAATTTATTTCTTTAGCATCAGGAAGATGCATTATCCTCCTTTCTGCGTATTTTTAATCTATACATCGACAGAATACCTGCGCATAGTATCAACAGCAGTCCTCCTGTGGTATATGGGATTGTTCCGGTTCCTCCGGTTTCAGGCAATTCAGAATAATTCACCCTGTTAGTCACTGTAACAGTGGCTGCATTAGTTCCGTCAGCGGAAATCGTTACTGCAGGACCACCAGTATAAGTCACGGAAAACCTTTTGCCATTCACTGTGGCACTCGTATCATTTTTAATTGGCTTACTTTCATCATCCAGCTCATAGATATAATATGTTTTTCCCAGTTCCAGATTAGTAAAAACCGCTTTGCTTTCTAAGCCACCATTCTTAATCTCAATGGACACCGTTTGCAACGGATCACTCGCAGGTGTTTCATCGGCGTAAATTCCGAACCGATACGTACCGTCGATCTTATCCAACGTATTTCCACCCGCATCCTGAAATTCTTTTGCTACCGTAGCTTCTCCCTTATGGTTATAGGCCTGATACGTATAATTCGCACTCTGGTACCAGACAGTCACATTTTCAGGGAAGGGTGGATAGTCTCCGTCATCATCCTGCTTTGCAACAACAAAATAGTGAGGTGTAGAATCCAGTACATAACCATCTGGAGCTTTTGTCTCAGTCAGACAATACACCGTATTGTATTTCATCGTCTGCTCGCTTTCCTTTCCAAAAGTCAAAGTTCCATCCTCGCCAGTAGTACCAGACAGCGAAAGACCATTTTCTGTTTCCGTAAATGCTCCATCCTCATATGTTCCTTCTTTCAGGCTAAACTGCGCACCAGAAAGGACCGTGCTGGTATTATACTGATCCAATTTTTTAACCGTTATGCTTGGAGATGTTTCTACTCCAACGGTACCTCCGGTAGAATAACTGAAATTGTTATCCTCTACACTGCCGCCACTAGGAGTGGTATAACCCTCCCAATGAGCGTTATTAAATATGGAAATAGTTTGTCCCGGTGCTGCATTGACTGTCGTCTCATAAGTAACAGTCAATGGCAGATTATCTGGCAATACAATTTTCAGAATCTGCCCTTCTACGGAAGCTGTCCAGTTGGTTACAGCTTCTCCTGTTTTAGTATCTACTACCTGAATAGTAGAAGTATCCAAAATCAACGTACTGCTCAGCTCATCTACTAACGTAATCGTATCTGAATCGCTAACCAGATCCTCGCCTAGTTCATTCAATGTGATCTTAAAAGGATAACGGCCACCGTTAGTCTCTGGATCATAAGTTCCAGTCTTAGACAATGTCTGTTTTTGAATCGTAACTCCATCATTATCCTGACCAATCGGTTTTCCCTCCGTATTTTGGAGACTGACGACATTATTGAAATCTTTCGTTTCATTACCCAACAGTACATCCGGATCGGTCACCCGGCAAACAATCTGGAATTCCACAGCATAATCATCGCGAGAACCACCAGCAACCAGATTGTCAACGTCCCAAATCACCTGTTGACCGTTCATATAATAGTAGTTCGTTTGACTTCCCGCATTATTGCTTGTCATTGTCTTTTGATACTCTGTCCAGCTGCCATCAATTGCATTGAAGCCATCCCCTGTAATTTGAACCACTTGAGGCTTAGGATTTTGCGCCTTCGCTTTCTCACCAAGCCACCACAGACGAACATAGCTTACTTCCATTCCCTCTGGTATCTGTTCGACAACCCGATATCTCCCTGACAAATTCCCCTCATAATTCACATGAATCTGCCAAGCCACATAAGTTCCTGAATCACCAAGTGCATTCGTCTCAATAGCCTGCTTCGTACCTTCTTTAATGACAGTCATTTTTTTATCAGAGCTAGAATAAGTGAATACCCGTCCCAACTCCTTAAAGATATTCTCACTGCCATACAACGTCTTGCTGGCAATATTATGGTCAAGCCAGTTTGTGCCATCAGAAGAGCTTTGAAGCTTGTTATTGAAGGTATAGGAGTCACGCTTCGCGTCTGGAAGAACATTAGGCTCAGTTTTCACAATGATATACAAGGAATATCCAGCATTTAATTCAATCTCTTTGTTAAGCTTCAACGTTAGAGAATTGTTTTCTTTCGTAACAACATACGAGTTTTGATCCACCCCTGTTAGCTGATTGCTACTCAGCAGCGCATTCAAATCTTCATAATCCGTAAAAGATTTTGTTCCGAAATCACCTGTATATACCCCCACTAAAGAGTCATCACGGATATAATGCGTCGAACCACCAGCCTGATTGGTAACATCCTTAATACATGTACCTGCAGGAAGAACACTTCCATCCACCTTAATAACCCAGTACAATGCACCATTTTTAAAATCTCCAGTTGTTACCTTTGGCTCTTCATAGTACCAGCTCTGCTTTTCCGCGGCAAAACTGTTACCACCTTCCACGGTCACAGAAGCGCTGACTTCGATTCCAGTAATTGTATATTCTCCGTTTCCGATTCCAACCCCGCCAGACAATCCAAATCGGTTGCTTACCTCCACCTGGGTGATTTCGTCTGTGTTCACGGGTTGCGCATAGTAGGTTAAAAGGTATGCATATGTTCCATTCAATCCAATTTCTTTAGGAGTGAAGCGAAACGATTGCTTTCCATCCACTTTTACCCAGACTGTTTGATCAGGCTGCCTGGAATTCAAATTCTTAATTGCATCTGCATCTGTTATATCAGAACCAGGGGCATTATCACTGATCATATAAGCCTTCACACAAACATATCCCACAAACTGCATATATGTACCACTCAGACTATCTGTCATAGATGCGGAAGACAGATCCCAATCTCCCGTTTCATTGGCCACCACCTGATACTGATAGCTGCCTGCCGGGACAGTGAAACTGTTGCCAGGTGAAGAAATCGAAGTAACGGTATCGCCTGTGGCATCATAGATGTTTTCACTTATTTCCACAGTAATATCTGCTTCCTGCTTATCACCGACCAACTTACGACTCCACGCCTTACGATCGAGAGTTTTAGTACAGTTACAAGCGTTCAATGGCTGATCTTCATCAGTTCTACTGTCATCCGTACAAATCTGGGCACGATTTTTTATGTTGAAGTTTTCATTTCCTGCTTCTACAAATACTCCAGGCTCAACATTCACCGTGTATGTCAAAGTCTTACACTCACCAGGTGCCAAAGGCCCCACATAATAAGTAAAACTGTCATTCTTTTTGCCATCATTATCCGTATCCGTTAAGGTTAGCCCTGTACCAGTGTATATTTCTGTTAAACCGCTGCTTCCATTTTGATTCTTCACACCTCCCTGATACAGATGAAAAGAATTCTCATCATATGACAGATATTGGCGAATAGCATCAGATGTTGGATTATTTCCCCTCGAACCATCCAATGCATCAACCACTTTCACATTATCCAGCGTATAACTATTACTATCATCTGCCTTTACCCAGATTGTATAAGTAATAGTTCCACCGCCATCCCCATTCTCATTCGGGACATATTCTGAAGCGACCTTACTCATCGTTGCCGCTGCTTTAGGGATAAAAGTGGCAGTATCCGTATCTCGATCATATGTCTCTGAATAAACCGCTGCCGTATTCTGAAGATTTTCTTTCGCCGTTACACCGGTGTATTCATCCTTTAGCTTGACCCTGTAGGTTAAAGTGCGCGTCTCATTTGCTCTCATGTTGCCAATTACCCAGACTAATGTACCGGGATTTTCCGCATTTTCTCCTGCAGGATCCGGGATAGGCTTCTCTTCCGTAGGAGCACCGCCAATATATACTTCTCCAGTGCCTCCTGTTTCCTGCGGGCCATCCGTATCATTGGTAGAAGTAGCACTGCCGGTCACACCCACATATTTCTCAATGTAACTTGCATCTGCAAACTGATCTACAACTTTGACGTCCGGACATCCATCCTCTCCGGCTGTTACCGTCAAAGTATACGTAAGATAATCCCCCTCCTCTTCTTCCGATATTGTAGAAACAGTTTTAGAAAGATCAACGGTTCCATATTGTGCAATAATATCGTCGTCAAAATCAATGGTAATCACTACCTCCCCAACTACTATTTCACTTGGCTGTTCTCCCTCAATCTTCGATAAATCAGCCTCCGCCTCTACATAAAAGTCACCGTTGATCACAGTATTGGTACCCGTTTTTTGTTCTTCCAGCCAACTCGTATCAAATGAAAGCGTGACAACATCATTCTCAACAGTGATCGTACCGACTATCGTAGTTCCACTGGTAATAGACCCTTGAGTCGACGCGTTCCGCAGCAACTCCGGCAAGGTATAGGTCATCTTTCCATTTGCTGCCAAGAGGTCATCAATCGACACATTGGCATAGCTGATCTCCAGCTTAAAATCCGCATCACCCGGAATATCATTTTCTCCTTGTACATTTTTCCATTCCTGTGAATCTTCTGTACGATAAAAAAGTGTCGCATCTTTTACATAATCCTCTACGTTTAATGGGTTACTTGATTCCGTTTCGTCCGCCACATCATCATCCAACAACATGACTCCATAGGATTGCGTTTCTCCTGCCTCGGCATAAGCAGTTCCCATCACTGGAAGTTCTGAAGGTATTTCCTCTTCCGTCTGATCTGTTCCTTCCTCTTCTCCCTTTGTATCAGAAACTGTACTTTCCTCTTCTGTCACTCCACATTCAGCAGTATGTGTATGCTCTTCCAAACCACAAGTCAGCTCCCAGGTCCCGTAACACAATGGTCCATGGGTATGATTCTCATCCTCGGGAAGAGTACAGGTCAGAATCTCTGTATCGACTGGCTCCTCCACTGTTTCAAAGCAGGCGTCAGAGTGCTGATGCTCCAGAACCTGCACTTTACCACAGATCAGATTACCTTCTCCGTCATAACAGGAAGACGTATGTTCATGAAGGATAATTTCATCCCTGCCACAGATTACTTCTGGTTCAGAGGATTCCTGCCCTTCTACGGCTTCCGCATAACAGCTCGCATCATGGGTGTGAGGCTCAATCTCCGGAAGCGGACACCATAGATTTCCTTCCTCGTCATAGCACGTTGAATCATGATGGTGTACGACATAATCCGCATATCCACAGACCAGATTGCCATCCTCGTCATAGCAGGAAGACGTATGCTCATGGAGATTCAATTTTTCTTCGGTACATACCAGCACCTGCTTTGTAACGGAAGTCACCTGAGTGTAACAATCCTGCGTATGTATGTGTTCTTGTTTCTCACATTGAGAATTTTCCAATGTAATGGCAGGCAGAATCAGCGCATAAACCGTACAGAAGACTACGACACAAGCAAGAACAGTTACGACCTGATACCAGCGTTTCTTTTTTTGATGTGCTTTTGTATACTTTTCCGCATTTTTCAGCGTATTATGTTTCAACTGCCGGTCACCATCCTTTCCATCTGATATAAAAACAGGGCAGCGGTGTCTTCATACCGTCTGCCCCATGACACATTTTTCCATCTGATTTGTACCGTGCGCTAACTGCATTCATGTGACAGTTTCAATAACACATAATTTCCATTATGTAGTGAAATGCTTAAATTTTAGAAATATATTATCTCAATTTTGAATCAGAATAAGTATAACATAACCAGAAACAATGCACAAGTGAAGGGAAAAGCAAACTCAGAAAAAATAGAAGAACATCATTTGTAAAACTTACTTCCACCCCTATCTAACTCAATGTGGAACTTACTACCTCCAAACATCAGGTGTGGAAGTTACTTATTCTTAATGCTATCTTATTCTTATTCATCCATCTCTAAGCTCCGGCCGGAACTGGAG
>JALEKG010000100.1 GCA_022769185.1 Dorea sp.
CTTTTGCAGCATCTTAGAGACCAGAAAATACAGGTAAGCAAGGATTGCATCCGGGAGAATGAGGTGACGGGAATCAATGTGGTCCTTGTGGAACCAGATGGGAAGCGAAGTTTCCTTACGAATCCGAACAGTACCCTGAGAAGACTGACACTTAAAGATATTCATATGCCGTTTGCAGATGAAGCAAAAATTGTCTGTTTTGCGAGTATCTTTGTTTTTCCAGAGATCGGGACGGAAGAACTCAGAAAGATATTTGCCCAGGCAAGAAGTCAGGGGAAAATTGTGTGCGCCGATATGACAAAACGCAAGCATGGTGAGACACTGGAGGACATGGCACCGGCGCTTGCTTATGTGGATTATCTGTTCCCAAATGATGAGGAAGCATTACTTTTGACCGGGACCGGGACGGTGGAAGAAGCGGCAGATAGATTGAAGAAGGCTGGTGTGGGGAATGTGATCATCAAATGTGGAAAACGAGGATGCTTTCTTCAAAATGATGTGGAAACAGCATGGATTCCAGCAGAGGAAGGAGTTCAATGTATCGATACCACCGGTGCGGGAGACAGCTTTGCAGCAGGATTTTTATGTGCACTTTTGGATGGAAAGAGTGCGAAGGAGTGTGCACAGTATGGAAATCAGTGTGGGGCAAAAGCGGTTGGAGTAGTTGGCGCGACGGAATGGATGATGAAGAAATAGTGAATCAAAGCAGAAGGGCTGCGAGAATGGAGGTGTATAAGTTGCAGAAACTGGAATATACGCATGAGATCATTATGCCTAATGAAGACATTCCATTTAAAATGTTTATATTTGAGGGAAAGGATGGCAATTATATCCGGGATAAGCATTGGCATCGTTCTGTTGAGATCTTTGCACTGTTTGACGGAGAATTAGAATTCTTTCTGAATGAAAAACAGTATTCGCTCATGCCGGGAGAGTTTATGCTGGTGAATTCAAATGAAATTCACTCGATTCGTTCGCCGAAGAAGAATATGACAGTTGTGCTGCAGATCCCGCTTTCTACGTTTGAAAGATACTATACTGACGAAAGGTTCATTTATTTTACTCACAGCTCCAAAAAGCAGGATGAAGAAGTGATGCGTCTGATCCGGGATATGTATAAGACTTATGTTGAGAAGAAAATGGGATATGAATTGAAAGTGCAAAGCCAGTTCTATATGCTGATTTATCTTCTGGTGAGCAAGTATCGGGAGAAAGAAGTCGATAGTGAGATGATCAAAGCTAATCGTAAGCTGAACAAATTATCAGTCATCACAGAGTATATGAAAGAGAATTATAACAAGGAGCTGTCTCTTGCCAGCGTTGCGCAGACCTTTCACTATTCCCCGCCGTACTTGTCGAGAATGTTTCAGAAATATGCAAAAATGAATTACAAGACTTATCTGGATAATTTGAGGCTCAGCCATGCTTATCAGGATCTGATGAATACGGGACTCTCGATAGGAATGATCGCGGAAATCAATGGATTTGCGAATACAAAGGCATTTTCTAAAGTGTTTAAAGAGCGGTTTGGAATGCTTCCAAGCCAGTTTCGCAGGCAGACACTGGAACAAGAATACAGAGAAAAATAAAAGGATAAAAAATTACCATAAAAAGGCTAATTATTTGGTGGTATAGAGGAAAAGTGGTTGATATAATGACATTAGAATGAATAGTCAAGGAGGAAACGTAACATGAATAATATGCCAAAAGTAAAGATTGGAATCGTAGCAGTAAGCCGTGACTGTTTCCCAGAAAGCTTATCTGTAAACCGTCGCAAGAATCTTATGGAGGAATACACAAAACGATATGATGCCAGTGAGGTGTATGAATGCCCGATCTGTATCGTTGAAAGTGAGATCCATATGGTACAGGCTTTGGAAGACATCAAGAAAGCAGGATGTAACGCACTTTGTGTATATCTTGGAAACTTTGGACCTGAAATTTCTGAGACACTTCTTGCAAAACATTTTGATGGACCAAAGATGTTTATTGCGGCAGCAGAAGAGACGGGAAATAATCTGGTTCAGGGACGTGGAGATGCATACTGTGGTATGTTGAATGCATGCTACAACCTGCAGCTTCGTAATATCAAAGCTTATATCCCGGAATATCCGGTAGGGGATGCTGAAGACTGTGCAAAAATGATCCATGAATTTGTACCGATCGCAAAGGCAATCATCGCACTGAGTGATCTGAAAATTATCAGCTTCGGACCTCGTCCGTTGAACTTTATGGCATGTAATGCGCCAATCAAACAGTTATTCAATCTTGGTGTTGAGATTGAAGAAAACTCTGAGCTGGATCTTTTCGAAGCATTTAACAAGCATGCAGGGGATGAAAGAATTCCGGCAGTTGTAAAAGAAATGGAAGAAGAACTCGGAGAAGGAAATAAGAAACCTGAGATTCTTCCAAAATTGGCACAGTATGAGCTTACATTGAAAGACTGGATCGAGGAGCACAGAGGATATCGTAAATATGTTGCAATTGCAGGAAAATGCTGGCCGGCATTCCAGACACAGTTTGGATTTGTACCTTGCTATGTGAACAGCCGTCTGACTGCACAGGGAATTCCTGTATCCTGTGAAGTAGATATTTACGGAGCATTAAGCGAATATATTGGAACTGTAGTAAGTGGAGATACAGTAACTCTTCTGGATATTAACAACTCAGTTCCGAAAGATATGTATGAGAATGATATTAAACCAAAATATGATTATACACTTCAGGATGTATTTATGGGATTCCACTGTGGAAATACTGCTTCCAGCAAGCTGTCATTCTGTGAGATGAAGAATCAGATGATTATGGCAAGAGCACTTCCGGAAGAAGTAACCAATGGAACTTTGGAAGGAGACATCGTACCTGGTAATATTACTTTCTATCGTCTGCAGAGCACCGCAGACAACAAGCTGCGTGCATATATTGCACACGGAGAAGTACTTCCGGTAGCAACACGATCCTTTGGTGGAGTAGGCGTTTTCGCAATTCCAGAGATGGGAAGATTTTATCGTCACGTACTGCTTGAAGGCGGATATCCGCATCACGGTGCAGTTGCATTTGGCCACTATGGAAAAGCTTTATTCGAAGTATTCAAATACATTGGCGTGCCAGTAGAAGAAATTGGATATAATCAGCCGGCAGGCGTAAGATATCCTACAGAGAATCCATGGAGATAAAGGAATAAGGAGGCAGGAAACATGTTGTACATAGGAGTTGATCTGGGAACTTCAGCAGTAAAATTGTTATTGATGGATGGAAATGGTGAGATAAAGAAGATCGTATCCAGAGAGTATCCATTATTTTTCCCTCATCCAGGATGGTCTGAACAGAATCCGCAGGACTGGTTTGAACAGTCTATGGAAGGAATCAAAGAGCTGACAGCAGAATGCGACAAGTCTCAGGTAGCTGGAATCAGTTTCGGAGGCCAGATGCATGGACTGGTAGCACTGGACAAAGAAGATCAGGTGATCCGTCCTGCAATCCTTTGGAATGACGGAAGAACCGGAGAAGAGACAAATTATCTGAATGAGGTAATTGGAAAAGATAAACTGTCCGAATATACAGCAAATATAGCATTTGCAGGGTTTACAGCACCGAAGATCCTCTGGATGAAGAAGCATGAGCCGGAGAATTTTGCAAAGATTGTAAAAATTATGCTTCCAAAAGATTACCTTGCTTATCGTTTATCCGGATCTTTCTGTACGGATGTGTCCGATGCCTCCGGTATGCTTCTCATGGATGTGAAGAATCGCTGCTGGTCTAAAGAAATGATGGATATCTGCGGCATTACAGAAGATATGCTTCCGAAGCTTTATGAAAGTTATGAAGTAGTTGGCACTTTAAAGAAAGAAGTTGCAGAAGAACTTGGATTGTCTGAGAATGTAAAAGTCATTGCAGGTGCAGGTGACAATGCGGCAGCAGCAGTC
The DNA here is from genome assembly GCA_022769185.1 of Dorea sp. GTDB lineage: Bacteria > Bacillota > Clostridia > Lachnospirales > Lachnospiraceae > Dorea_A. The sequence continues at coordinate 3,927 of JALEKG010000100.1, forward strand.
GGGACCGGAACAGTTGGAGATGGAATGTGTAATATTTCTCTTGGAACATCCGGAACAATCTTTATTTCAAGTAAGAATTTCGGAGTAGATGAGAATAATGCATTACATTCATTTGCACATGCAGATGGAAATTATCACCTTATGGGATGTATGTTGAGTGCAGCATCCTGTAATAAATGGTGGAATGAAGAAATTCTTGGCACAACGGATTTTGCGGGAGAGCAGAGCAAGATTACAAAACTGGGTGAGAACAATGTGTTCTTCCTTCCATACCTGATGGGAGAGCGTTCTCCGCATAATAATCCGGATGCGAGAGGAATGTTTATTGGAATGTCCATGGACACCACCAGGGCAGATATGACGCAGGCGGTTCTGGAAGGTGTATCATTCGGTCTTCGTGATTCTCTGGAAGTTGCAAAAAGTCTTGGAATCAAGATTGAGCGTACCAAGATCTGCGGCGGCGGTGCAAAGAGTCCGCTGTGGAAGAAGATGATTGCCAACATCATGAATCTGAAGGTTGATGTGGTTGAAAATGAAGAAGGACCGGCTCTTGGAGGAGCTATGCTTGCGGCAGTCGGATGTGGGGAATATCCGGATGTAGAAAGTGCTGCTGCAAAGATCGTTAAAGTTGTGGATACAGTAGAACCAGATCCGGAACTGACAGCAAAATATGAGGAAAGATACCAGAAGTTTAAGGAGATCTATCCGGTTGTAAAATGTCTGTTCTAAACGAGTTTTTATTCGCACTTTTGTTTTAACCAAAAAGACTTGGATGTTTTATTCCATTTTATAGACTTGTATGATAGAATGTAAAAAGTAGTATTTACAAGAATGTATCTACAAGGAGGAAATGAGATGGAAAGTCATAAGATTATCCAGGTTGAGGACAAAGTCCCATTTAAGATGTTGGTTCCGCTTAGTCTCCAGCATATGTTTGCGATGTTTGGAGCATCGGTACTCGTACCGTTTATTTTCGGAATTAACCCGGCAATTGTATTATTTATGAATGGAGTTGGAACCCTGATATTTATTGCGGTGACAAAAGGAAAGGCACCGGCATATCTGGGTTCCAGTTTTGCGTTTTTGGCACCTGCAGGAATCGTAATCAGTAAGATGGGATACGAGTATGCGCTGGGGGGATTCGTGGCCGTCGGATTCTGTGGATGTATATTGTCACTTATTATTTATAAATGTGGTACAGACTGGATTGATATTGTATTGCCGCCAGCGGCAATGGGGCCGGTAGTAGCATTGATCGGACTGGAACTATCTAGTTCCGCGGCCAGTAATGCAGGACTCCTGGATGAGGTAATTGATCCAAAAAATATCATCGTGTTTGCTGTAACACTGGGAGTTGCTGTATTTGGAAACATTCTATTCCGTGGCTTCTTGTCAGTTATTCCGATTTTGATCGCAGTTATCGCAGGATATATTGCTGCTTTCTGCTGTGGAATGCTTGATTTCTCAGAAGTAGCAAAGGCTGCCTGGTTTGCGTTGCCGAATTTCCAGACACCGAAGTTTGATCTGGGAGCAATTATGATGATTCTCCCGGTACTTCTGGTCATTGCATCTGAGCATATTGGACATCAGGTAGTAACCAGCAAGATTATCGGAAGAGATCTCCTGAAAGATCCTGGACTTCACAGATCCTTATTCGGAGATAACTTTTCTACAATGTTGTCTGGTCTGATCGGTTCTGTGCCGACAACTACATACGGAGAAAATATCGGAGTAATGGCAGTGACAAAAGTATACAGCGTACGAGTCATCGGCGGAGCAGCGATTTTGTCTATCATCTGTTCCTTTGTCGGGAAACTGTCTATGCTGATCCAGACAATTCCTGGCCCGGTAATCGGTGGAATATCCTTCCTCCTGTATGGTATGATCGGAGCATCCGGTATTCGTATCCTGGTAGATTCACAGGTAGATTACGGATGTTCCAGAAACCTGATGCTGACATCCATCGTATTCGTAACCGGACTGTCAGGCGTAGCAGTCAATCTGGGAAATATTCAGCTGACCGGAATGGTGCTGGCATGCGTAGTAGCAATGATATTAAGTCTCATATTCTATGTCCTGGATAAATTGAAATTAACAAACGACAGAGATGAAGTGTAAAAATGTAAAAAGGGACAGGGGATTTATCAAAAAGGGACGGAGGATTTTTAAAAATCCTCCGTCCCTTTTTGATATTACTTTGATAATAAAAAAACTTTTAGAGCACACTCTAAAAAACCTTGCATTTTGTCTCTAACAGTGGTATACTTTATAAGATTTTTAGAAAATGTTTATCGCGTTACCTTGATAAAGAGGAGAATTTTATATGACAGGTAAGGAACTGTTCGAGAAATTGCTGGTATCATATCGATCCAGTTTTGATATTGAACGGGATTATGATATCAATGGGGATGTTTATGATGCGCATGCCAGTTTCAATGTGACCAGTGCCAAGTATGTCCTCATTAAGAAGGCTGAACTTTGGCGGGCAGATTGTTTTGAGCATGTATTTTTTCGTGTTACGGATGAGCTGAAGTTGGAAGATATCGAAAGATTCCGGAAAGAGGTTGTTACCTATATTGAACCGCAGCTTGTGCGTGGAGGCAAGAAATGGCCTGAGAAGGATCATATGTATACATATATGACTGCTATTTATATCTGCAACGATGGTGTATCAGAGGAAGTGAAGAAGGCAGTCAAGAAATTTGGATATATCAAGAATTATCTGATGACAATCCGGGGATACAGTGAAGTAAGGATGCTGGTTTTTGATCTGAAAAATCATAAGATATTTGGAAACAGAGCTGCGAAAGATCTGGTAAAGGGATATAAGAATTCAGGAATCGTACAGTAATTTGCAGTTAGTGCGTAATAGCACGCATTACAATTTGAAAGAAAGGGCGTCTTCGGCGCGTTTTCTATATAAATACCATACCATTATATTATTATCTATATGAAGGAATGAGGAGGAATTAACTATGAATGGTGTTGTAGTATTAGTAGTTGGTATTGCAATCCTTGTCGTTGCTTATCTTACATACGGCAAATGGCTTGCAAAACAGTGGGGAATCGATCCATCAAGAGAGACTCCTTCACATACAGAAGAGGATGGTGTAGACTATGTGCCTGCAAAAGCACCAGTCTTAATGGGACATCACTTCTCCTCTATTGCTGGAGCAGGTCCTATCAATGGTCCTATCCAGGCAGCGGTATTCGGATGGGTTCCGGTACTTCTGTGGGTACTGATCGGAGGTATTTTCTTCGGAGCAGTTCACGATTTTGGTGCATTATTTGCATCTATCCGTCACAAAGGACAGTCAATTGGTGAAGTTATTGCTGATACAATGGGCTCAAAAGCAAAGAAGTTGTTTATCATCTTCTCTTACCTGACATTGATTCTGGTAGTGGCAGCATTTGGTTCTATCGTAGCAAATACATTTATGGCAACATATACAGAAAGTGGTGCTGTTGATTACGCAGCAAGTGCAGCAAATGCAACAACAGCAATGATTTCCATTCTGTTTATTCTGATCGCGATTGCTTTTGGTTTCCTGGTATACCGTAGAAATGCAGGACTTGGAGTTTCTACGATTGTAGGTGTTGTAGCAATTATCATCTGTATGGTAGTAGGTATGAACTGGCATCCAATCTATTTAAGCAATACAGCATGGATGGTAATCGTAGGTATCTACATCCTGGCAGCATCTGTTGCTCCAGTATGGATCCTGCTTCAGCCACGTGATTACTTAAGTTCATTCCTGCTTTATTTTATGATGATCGTAGCAGTAGTTGGTATCATCGGATGCGGACTTACAGGTGGAGCACACATGGATATTCCTGCATTTACAGGATTCAAGGATACCGTAGCTCCGACAGGAACTTCTCTTGGATATATGTTCCCTGCATTGTTCGTAACGATCGCTTGTGGTGCTATTTCTGGTTTCCATTCACTGGTTGGTTCTGGTACAACAGCTAAGCAGCTGAACAGCGAGAAAGATGCACAGCCAATCGCATACGGCGGAATGTTAATCGAATGTGCGCTTGCTATTATTTCTCTTTGTGCAGTAGGTTACATCTGGGCAAATTATGCTTCAGGTGAGACAGTTACTCCTACCGTAGTATTTGCAACAGGTATTTCCAAGATGCTCAGCTCTATTCCTGGACTTGCTGGAACAGAGAAAATTGCATATACATTACTGGTACTTACCGTATCTGTATTCTGTCTGACATCTCTGGATACTGCAACACGTCTTGCTCGTTATATGTTCCAGGAATTCTGGCTGGAACCAGGAGAAACATATAAAGACGTTACCGGATATAAGAAAGTCCTGACAAATCCGTTTGTCGCAACATTGATCACTGTTGTACTTGGAATCGGACTTGGAATTACAGGTTATGCTAATATCTGGCCATTGTTTGGTGCAGCAAACCAGCTTCTTGCAGCTCTTGGACTTCTCGCAGTTGCAACATGGCTTGGAAAAGCAGGAAGAAATAACAAGATGTTCTATATCCCAATGGCATTTATGTTGATTGTAACGATTACATCACTTTGCTTCACACTTAAGAGCAATGTTCTTGGAATCATGGCAGGTGCTGAAGGCGTAACATGGTGCTGGGTACGTGCAGTCATTGCAGTTCTTCTGGTAGTACTTGCAGTAGTACTTGCAATAGATGGCATTAAGACAATGATGAATCAGAAGAAAAACGCATAATAAAATGATAAAACCCAAAAAGGGACGGAAGGAGTAATCCTTACCGTCTCTTTTTGGATTGCCATGTATGCAATAATATAAAAACGAGAGGGGCTATTCCCTCTCGTCTTCGATTGCCATGATCATGTCCACTCTGGTCTGGTGCCTTCCGCCAAGAAATTCAGCGTTCAGCCATTCATCAATAATCATTTTTGCCATCTCGATACCAATGACTCTGGCTCCAAATGCCAATACATTTGTATTGTTATGCTGTCTGGAAAGTTTTGCAGAATATGGTTCGGAACATACAACCGCACGAACACCTTTTACTTTGTTTGCTGCCAAAGAGATTCCTACTCCGGTTCCGCAGATGAGAATTCCAAGATCTACCTCTCCGGTAGCTACAGCCTCTCCCACTTTTTTACCGTATTCCGGATAATGACAGCTTTCATAAGTGTTTGTTCCGTAATTTACCACTTCGTAACCTTTTTCCTGCAGGTAATTTACGATTTCATTTTTCATATCCACTGCTGCGTGGTCATTTCCAATACCGATTCTCATGTTTTTACCTCTTTTTCCTTTTTCTATGTTATTTATTATAATCTGAACTGATTTGATTGGCAATATGTGAATCAAAATCAATCTGAAGCAGTTCGTCAAATTCATGGATTGTAAGCCATGGATCCTGGACATTTCCAAAACCGTAAGCAGCATATACCATAGGAACATCAGCTATCTTACAGGCATCAGCATCTCCCTGAGTATCGCCGACGTAGACCGCGCTTTTTAAAGAATTCCGTTCCATAATAAATTGGATATTTTCGCCTTTTAATTTTCCAGTATCTCCGTTGCAGGTGAAGTCGGTAATATATTCAGAAAGTCCTGTGTTTTTCAAAAATGCCTCAATATATCCACTCTGGCAGTTGCTTACGATAAATAACTGATAACGAGTACTCAAACGTTGAATGGTTTCTGGTACATTTTTATAGATGTGGCAGGGCGCTGTTTCAATCCAGAGATTTTCGTATTCATATAAGTGAACGGTTAGCTCAGCCTGCTGCGCAGAAGAAAGCTCTGGAAATAAGTTGTCTACAATCTCATCGAGAGGTTTTCCAAATTCTTTCTTTAGCTGTTCACTGGTTAAAATACGATTGAGAGTTGTACATTCACTAATAGCCTGATTCCATGATCTGGCAACTTCTTCTGTGGAATCCCACAAAGTTCCATCTACATCAAATATTATTCCTTCCATAATGCCTCCTGTATGAAATATCTTAGTTATAATAACTTTTCCAGTTCTCTGATTACGGAATCTGTTCTGTTTGTGCAGTAATCAGAGATTCCGGGGACAGCATTGGCCATGGCAAAGCTGGTCCCGGCAAGCTTTAGCATCTCGATATCATTCCATTGATCTCCGAATGCCATACATTCCCCTGAAGTGATGGACATCTCTTCCATGATCTTTTCCAAAGCAGCTCCCTTGTGGACAGCTTTTGGAATAAAATCTACCCAGTCATTCCCAGATGTGACAACAGTTACTTCGCTCCCGAATTGTTGTTTGTAGTGATCTGCTATTGGGGCAATTCCTTGTGCATTGAAAATAGCCATTTTCATTGCCGGGCGTGTGATAGTCAGCAGATCATCTGTCCTTACAATATCATTTCCAATTACATCGTGCATATGATGGTAGAATGCCTGGCTGCGTGCTTCAATATACATGTGATCCTCGCAGGAAATGGTGAGGTCACAATCTTGTCTTTGGTGTACTTCTTCGATAATGCGATTTACGGTGGCTGGAGCAATCATATGAGGAATGTGAAGCTTATCCTTATGAACATACAGGGCGCCATTTTCACAGATATAAGAAATGTCGTCTTTTACTTCTGAAAATAGATTCCGCAGATTAAAATACTGCCGTCCGCTGGCGGCAACAAAGAGTATCCCTTTTTCATGAAGCTTCCGGATGACTGGAAATATGGACGGATCCAGGCTCTGTGCACCGTTTTGCAGTAGTGTGCCGTCCAGATCACTTGCAATTAATTTTATCATAATGGTATGCCTCCTGAGCGATTTTTCAAAAATACAGTTCCCATTATAAAGGAAAGAAGGGGAAAAGGGTAGAGTGTTTTAAGATTATTTCTATAATGACAGAAGCAAATAAAAGAATGATTGCATATCTTAAATAGAAAAGTAATAGTGGAGAAATGATTATGCCATATTCAATTATGCTGGACGCAGGCCACGGTGGTGCAGATCCGGGAGCAACTTATCAGGGACGCCAGGAAAAAGATGATACTCTGAAACTGGTTCTAGCGATTGGACAGATATTACAGAATCATGGAATAGATGTAGAATATACAAGAACAACCGACGTATATGAGACACCATATGAGAAAGCTATGGAGGCAAATAATGCAGAAGTAGATTACTTTGTTTCGATTCATAGAAATTCATTTCCTGTTGATAATGAAGTGTCTGGAGTGGAGAGCCTGGTGTACGATCTGTCGGGAATAAAATATCAGATGGCACAGGATATTAATGAACAGCTGGAATCGGTTGGCTTTGTTAATCTGGGCGTACATGCCCGTCCGAATCTGGTAGTATTGAGGAAAACAAAAATGCCAGCGGTTCTGGTTGAAGTGGGATTTATCAATTCAGATACAGATAACATGCTTTTTGATCAGAACTTTCAGGATATTGCACAGGCCATTGCGGATGGAATTATGGATACATTGTACATGAAAGAAGTAGAAGAAACGGATCATTATCGGGTACAGGCAGGAGCCTTCCGGAATCGTATGTACGCAGAACGGCTGTTAAATGAACTGTTGGAGCAGGAGTATCCGGCATATATTGATGATTCGGGTCCTTATTATAGAGTTCAGGTTGGGAGCTTTGACAATCTGAATGAGGCGGCAGATATGGAAAGAAGATTAAAGCGTGCAGGATATCCAACGGTGATTGTGCGTTAGATTTAACATACATTTTTCATTTCCCTTTCGTTAGATTTAACAATACTTCGTTATTATACAGTCAGTAGAGTATGACAAGACGATAAAGCGGAGGATATGAAAATGAAAAAATTATGGGAAATGATAAATAAACAATTTAGTGATGAAAAGGCAACAGGAGTATTTCTTGGAACAAATATTTTGAGATGGACAATAGGGACACTGGCTCTCGGTATTGTATTTTGTATAGTCACAGAAACCAGAATTAACGGTTGTATTGTAAATCTTATGTGTGCAGCTATATATGCCGGCATTATCTTTGGATTGTTTGGAGGAATCATATTTTTGATGAGGCGGTCTTCTTAACAGTAAAGCCATTTGTATTTTACTCAGTCCTGTTGTTTACGTTCTTTCCGGTCTGTGTTAAGATAGGAGGAAGGAAATGTAAATGGAGGAAATAGAAGAATGGCTGATAGAATAAAGTTTCAGGAGAAATTGAATGGAATTTGGGATATGGCCAAGAGTCAGGGTGGACGTATTTCCCTGGAGGAAGTAGAGATATATTTTGAAGAGGATCATTTGTCAGAAGAGCAGATGAATCTTGTCTGTGAATATCTTCTTTCGCAGAAGATGGCAGTGACTGGATACATCCAGACAAAGGGAAGGGTGAAAGACCGGGGGGAAGAACAAGAGGGCGAACGTCTGAGTAGTGAAGAACAAGCTTATGTGGAAGAATATTTAAAGAATCTGGATCAGATGTCGGAGCATTCGGCAGAAGAGGTACGTATGGCCTATTATCTTCCAAAAGTGGTGGAGGAAGCCGTGAAACTGCATCATGCAGATGTTTTTATCGGAGATATGATTCAGGAGGGAAATATCAGCCTGATGCTTGCATTAAAAGAAATTGCGAGTGGGTCTGATGAAGAAGAGCTGATTCTGGAGGAAATCAGGGCCGGAATGTTGGCTATGGCAGAGGCACAGGATGAGACGAAAAGACAGGATGGTAAGATGGTTGCACGTGTGGCAGAACTGGATGAGGCCATTCAGAGCCTGAAAGAAGAGATGGGACGGAAAGTATCGATTGATGAAGTTGCAGAACGGATGGGAATCAGTGAAGATGAAGTTGAAGATATCCTGAAGCTTGCAGGCGAAGACGTGAAAGAGGAGTAATTGCATTATAAATAGAACTGTAATAAGAAAAATGGAGATTAAGTAATTAACCTCCATTTTTTTTGTAGTTACTTATATTGAAACATAACTTCTATTTTTCGTCCGAATCTTCAGGTGTACATTCCGGCAGATAGGCATGAACAATTTCAATTCGATTCTTGTCCAATTTTTCTACAACCAAACGTATTCCGTCATCTGTAGTGATACTGTCACCGGCTTCTGGAAGGCGGTCAAGGCGTTCGATGATAAAGCCACCCAGAGAGTCGTATTCTTCGGAAGTTAAATTCAGATCCAGGCGGTCGTTTAAATCATCCAGATTCATGGAGCCCTCGATAATGTATTCTCTGTCATTTACTTCCTGTACAAAATCTTCTTCATTTTCATCATATTCATCGTGGATCTCACCTACAATTTCTTCCAGAATATCTTCCAGCGTGATCAGTCCCGCTGTTTCACCATATTCGTCCAAAACAATTGCGATGTTAAAAGAAGCCTGACGCATCTCCACCAGAAGTTCTGAAATACTTTTGTATTCATAAGTAAAATAAGCTTCCCGAAGGATATCCCGGATATGAAATTCCCGGGTATTGTCATACAATAACAGATCTTTCATATTAATAGTACCGATAACATTGTCGGTCGTATCTTCAAAGATCGGAAGCCTTGTAAATTTGTCTTCCCGGAAAATGTCAATTAATTCTTTATAAGTGCTGTTAACATCAGCAAATGTAACATGTACACGAGGTACCATAACGTCTTTGGCACGTGCATCACCAAGGTCAAATACGTTATATATCATTTCCTTTTCATCAGATTCGATAACACCATCCTCATGGCTTACATCTACGATGGTACGCAATTCTGATTCTGTCATCTGGTCTGTTCTGGCGTTCGGATCCACCCGAAGCAGAAGCAGGATTCCGCTGGAGAGCCCATTGATGATAAAGATGACAGGAGTCATAATTTTCATAAACAGATGGATGATCGGAGCATAGATCAGAGACATTTTCTCAGCGTGTAAGGTTGCCATTGTCTTTGGCGTGATCTCCCCGAACAAAATGATCATTACGGTCAAAAGTGCACTTGCGATAGCCACCATAGAACCACCCAGATTATAAGCGAGGGTGGTGGTAAGGGATGCGGCTGATAAATTTACGATGTTATTACCGATCAATATTGAGCTTAGCATCTTGCTGGAATTGTCTGTAATTTTTAATACCGTCTTTGCACGTTTATTGCCCTCATCCGCAAGTCCGCGGATCCGCATACGATTTACCGTTGTCAGTGCAGTCTCTGCAGATGAAAAAAATGCAGAGAGGATTAATAAGATAATTAAAATAATGAGTTGCGTGACGTCACTCGAGTCCAATTGATAAGTTCACTCCTTTTTTAAATTGCAGTATGCTCTGGCATACAGAATAAGATACTTGGAATTAATATACCGCATTTGCGGTAAATTTGCAAGTGTACGTTGAATTTGTGGAGTGTTTAGTGTATGATGTACGGTGAAAATAAATGATATATTTATAATAGTATGGAGAAGAATATGGATCAGTTTTTTTATAATAAATTAATAGAGATTCTGCCGGAAGAGCGTGTAAAAAGGGAAGAACCGATGAAGAACCATACCACATTCCGTGTGGGAGGACCAGCGGATTATTTTGTAATACCGCAGACAGAGGAAGAAGTAAAGAGGACTGTTTTGTTGTGCAGAGATCAGAGTGTCTCTTATTATATAGTAGGAAACGGAAGTAATCTTCTGGTATCTGATCAGGGATATCACGGTGTGATTATTCAGCTTTTTAAGCAGATGAACTGCATTAGCATAGAAGGGAATATTATCCGCGCCCAGGCAGGGGCACTTTTGTCAGCAATAGCCAGCAAAGCATTGGATCGTGGATTAACCGGTTTCGAATTTGCCGCTGGAATACCGGGAACCTTAGGGGGCGCCTGTGTGATGAATGCAGGGGCCTATGGCGGAGAGATGAAAGATGTCCTGAAAGAAGTTACGGTGCTTACGGAAGATGGGCATGTCCTGACACTTTCAAAAGAGAAACTGGAGCTTGGGTATCGTACCAGTATCATTGCAAAAAAGGGCTACATCGTTCTGGAAGCAGTGATAGAGCTCTCTGCCGGAAATAAGGAAGAGATAAAGGTACGGATGGAAGAGCTGAAAGAAAAGAGAGTCAGCAAACAGCCGTTAGAGTATCCGAGTGCAGGAAGTACCTTTAAACGACCGGAAGGATATTTTGCAGGGAAACTCATTCAAGATGCCGGACTTAAGGGATTTCGTGTGGGCGGAGCACAGGTGTCTGAAAAGCATTGCGGATTTGTGATCAACAGGGAAAATGCAACAGCAGCGGATGTGAATACACTGATGAGACAAGTGTCTGAATGTGTAGAGGAAAAATTTGGAGTAAGGCTTGAGCCGGAAGTAAAAAAACTGGGAGAATTCTAAGATGAGATGTGTAATTGTAACCGGAATGTCAGGAGCGGGGAAAAGTACCGCATTAAAAATGTTGGAAGATATGGGGTATTTTTGTGTAGATAATCTGCCGGTTCCTCTGATACCGAAAATGGCGGATCTTCTGGTTGTACCGGGGACGGAAATTAATAAAGCTGCGCTTGGTGTGGATATCCGAAGCGGACAGAGTTTCCGGGAACTGGAAAAGGTGTTGGAAGAGCTGGATCAAACAGGCATGAAATATGAGATCTTGTATCTGGAATCCAGTGAAGATGTGTTGATCAAGCGTTATAAAGAGACAAGGCGTTTTCATCCGTTATCGGGGAAAAACGGGCGTGTAGATCAGGGAATCAAGGAAGAGAGAAAAAGACTGTCATTTTTAAAGGAAAGAGCAGATTATCTGATTGATACCAGTCATATGTTGACAAGGGAGCTGAGAGCTGAACTTACAAAGATATTTGTACAAAATAAAGAGTATAAGAATCTGTATATATCGGTATTATCCTTTGGGTTTAAATATGGAATTCCAGCGGACTGTGACCTGGTGTTTGATGTACGTTTCCTGCCAAATCCTTATTATATAGAAGAATTACGTCCGATGAGCGGGAATGACAGAGAAGTAAGAGAGTATGTCATGAATAATGAAAAGGCAAGGGAATTTCTTGTTAAGCTAACCGAAATGATAAAGTTCCTGATTCCGAATTATATTCAGGAAGGCAAGACGCAGCTGGTGATCGGAATTGGGTGTACGGGTGGGAAGCATCGATCAGTAACACTGGCAAATGAATTGTATGAAGCTTTGAAAGAAAATGAAAATTATGGAATCCGCATCGAGCATCGTGATATTGGAAAGGATGCCATTACCAAAGCAAGATAGGGGTAAAAATGTCATTTTCAGGGAATGTAAAAGAAGAATTAATAGAGCATTATGCAAAAGCAAGACATTGTGATCTTGCGGAGTTATCTGCTATTGTACACATGTGTGGTAAATTTGGACAAGATAAAAAAGGAGTGTGCTATTTTAAAGTTCATACGGAAAATCCTGGAGTTGCAAGAAAATGCTTTACATTATTGAAAAAAACATTTAATATAAGAACTGATATCGTCGTTCGACGGAACACTGCAAAGGAGAGCAGCAGCTTTTTTTTGTATGCTAAAGGAATAGAACTACTTGCTATCCGTGATACGATCGTGCAGGCGGTGTGTTGTAAAAGAGCATACATACGTGGCGCGTTTATCGCATCCGGATCAATGAGCGATCCAAGCAAATCGTATCATTTTGAAATTGTCTGTTCGACAGAAGAGCAGGCGGAATATTTGAAAGATATGATCAATACATTTGACATGGATGCAAAGATTGTCAACAGAAAGAAAGCTTATGTAGTGTATCTGAAAGAAGGTTCGCAGATTGTAGATATACTGAATGTTATGGAAGCTCATGTAGCACTATTGGAGCTGGAGAATGTACGCATATTAAAAGAAATGCGCAATTCAGTAAATCGGAAAGTGAACTGTGAAACGGCTAATATCAATAAGACCGTATCTGCGGCAGTCAGGCAGATGGAGGATATTATCTATATCCGTGATACGGTTGGTTTTGAAAAGTTGCCGGAAGGACTAAAGGACGTTGCCCTTACACGTCTGGCATATCCGGAAGCAGCTTTAAAAGAGCTGGGAGAACTCATGGCGACTCCATTAGGGAAGTCGGGAGTGAATCATCGGCTCAGGAGGTTAAGTGATATTGCAGAAAAGTTAAGGGAACAGCAAGGAGGAGCAATTCGTTATGATTAAGAAGCCTGTTACTATTCAAAACAATATGGAGATGGAAGATCGTCCAGTTGCCCATCTGGTGCAGGAAGCAAGCCAGTATTCCAGTCAGGTTTATCTTGAGATGGGAAGTAAAAAAATCAACGCAAAAAGCATTATGGGAATGATGAGTCTGAAGCTTCAGAAAGGTGAGGCTGTAACGATAGTAGCAGAAGGACAGGACGAAGATGCTGCAGTAAAAGGTGTGGCAGGTTTTCTGTCTGCTGAGAGTTAAAACACATTTACATCAGAGAGGATGTACATAATAGAAAAAAGGGCATGAAAATGCCCTTTTTTACTCTATACAAAATTATGCTCCTTATGGCTGATTAAAAGAAAAGGAGATGTAGGGAATATGAAACGTTTGCTTTTTATTTATAATCCACATGCAGGAAAAGAATTGTTGAAGCCTAAATTATCAGATGTTATAGATATATTTGTAAAGGCAGGATATGAAGTTGTGGTATATCCAACACAGGCATACAGAGATGCATATAAAAAAGTCAAGAAATATAAAGCAGAAGATTATGATCTTGTTGTATGCAGCGGAGGAGACGGAACTCTGGATGAAGTTGTTACAGGTATGATGAAACGTGATCCGGATACGCGGACTCCGATTGGCTATATTCCGACTGGTACAACAAATGATTTTGCAAGCAGTCTGCATATTCCGAGAAAGCTTCTGGAAGCGGCAGATAATGCAGTGAATGGAACAGTGTTTGCCTGTGATGTAGGAAAATTTAACAAAGGTATCTTTGTGTACGTGGCGGCATTTGGATTGTTTACAGATGTGTCTTATGAGACAAAGCAGTCTATGAAAAATGCATTGGGACATCTGGCGTATGTTCTGGAAGGCGCAAAACGTCTGTTTAATATTACCTCATATAAGATTAAAGTGACACATGATGGTGAAACGATTGAAGATGAGTTTATCTACGGAATGGTAACCAATTCCCGTTCAGTGGGAGGTGTCAGGAATATGATTGGAGATCAGGTGGGATTCAATGACGGACTGTTTGAAGTAACGCTGATCAAGACACCGAAGAATCCAATCGAATTACAGGAGATCATTACTGCGCTGATGACAAAGCAGATGGACTCTCCGTTTATGTACACTTTTAAGAGCGGACATATAACTTTTCAATCTATGGAAGAGATCCCTTGGACACTGGATGGCGAATATGGCGGAGAACATGAGGAAGTTGTGATTGAAAATCTGAACAAACAGCTGAAGATTATGGTGCCGGATCCAGAAGAGATTGAGAATGATCTTGATGAAGAGTCAGAAGAGTAGAAAAGAGTAGAAAAGTAGAAAAGGGTCACTTGTAAAAGTTAATTCCACTTTGTAAGACTTACTTCCACCTTGTAGGATTAAATTCCACCGGGTGGAAGTTTTTTGTTACAAAAATGGTGGCATTTACGTCAAAAAGCATCTATAATAAGCCAAAAGCCGG
>JALEKG010000112.1 GCA_022769185.1 Dorea sp.
ATCCGCAAGACTTATCTGGTGTATGGTGTGACTGGAAGCGGAAAGACTGAGGTTTATATGGAGATGATCGCAAAAGTGCTGGGAGAAGGAAAACAGGCAATTGTCCTGATTCCTGAGATCGCACTGACGTATCAGATGGTCATGCGTTTTTACAGCCGGTTCGAGGACAGGGTTTCCATTCTGAATTCCAGGATGTCTCAGGGAGAAAGATATGATCAGATGGAGAGGGTCAAAGCGGGAGAGGTAGATGTGATGATTGGTCCAAGATCTGCTCTGTTTACTCCATTTTCAAATCTGGGACTGATCGTAATCGATGAAGAGCATGAAGCCACTTATAAAAGTGAGCAGGTTCCGAGATATCATGCCAGGGAGACTGCGATGAAACGGGCTGAAATGGAAGGTGCAAGTGTTGTCCTTGGATCTGCAACTCCTTCTCTGGAAGCGTTTTATGCCTGCCAGTGTGGGAAATATCAGATGCTGCGTCTTGCGAATCGTGCCGGAAGTGGAGAACTTCCGGAGGTCTGGATTACGGATATGAGAAATGAATTGAAAAACGGGAATCGTTCCATCTTAAGTGACCGGTTAAAGGAAATGATGAAACAGCGTCTTGAAAAGAAGGAACAGATCATGCTGTTTTTAAATCGAAGGGGGTATGCAGGGTTTGTTTCTTGCAGAGCCTGTGGATATGTAGTAAAATGTCCTCATTGTGATGTGTCTTTGTCTGCACATCGCGGGGGAAGGCTTGTCTGTCATTATTGTGGGTATGAGATGCCAATGATCCATACTTGTCCATCATGTGGATCGTCCTATATCGGCGGATTCCGTGCCGGGACACAGCAGATTGAAGAACTGGTAAAGAAGGAATTTCCGCAGGCAAGAGTTCTTCGAATGGATATGGACACGACGAAGAAGAAAGATGGGCATGAGAAAATTCTGGAAGCATTTGCAAGTGAAGAGGCGGACATTTTGATTGGAACACAGATGATCGTGAAAGGACACGATTTCCCCAATGTGACACTGGTAGGGATCCTTGCGGCAGATATGTCCTTATATTCCGATGATTACCGGTCGGGAGAGAGAACCTTTCAACTTCTGACACAGGCAGCCGGCCGTGCCGGCCGCGGAAAGAGGAAAGGAGAAGTGGTCATTCAGACCTATAGTCCAGAACATTACAGTATCAAGATGGCTGCAAAGCAGGATTATGAGGGGTTTTATGAAGAAGAGATGAAATACCGGGAGTTAATGGGCTATCCACCGGCAGCCCAGCTTCTGGCAGTCCTGCTGACCGGACAGGAAGAAGAACTGCTTCAGACTGCTGCGAAATATCTGAAAAGTTATGCATTTCGGATTGATAAAAAACATGCATTTCAGATTATTGGTCCTGCAAGTCCCTATGTGGGAAAAGTCAATGATATCTATCGTCTGGTTCTGTATCTGAAGAGTGAAGATTATCAGGCATTGGTCGATGCCAAAAATCAGATGGAACGTTATATAGAAATCAACCGGGGATTTGCGTCACTGAAAATTCAGTTTGATTTTAACCCGATGAATATATTTTAATGAGGAGAAAAGAAGAGATGGCACTGAGAAAAATTCGGGAACTTGGAGATGAAGTTCTCACAAAAAAATGTAAAGAAGTAACAAAAATGACACTGAGGACGAAAATTTTGATCAATGATATGCTGGATACGATGTATGAAGCTATGGGGGTAGGTCTCGCAGCGCCTCAGGTGGGAATTCTGAAACGCATCGTAGTAATTGATGTCGGGGATGGTCCGATCATTCTGATCAATCCGGTGATTGTGGAACAGTCGGGTGAACAGACTGGGGAAGAAGGATGTTTAAGCGTTCCTGGAAAGGCAGGAGTTGTGACTCGTCCGGATCATGTGAAGGTAAAGGCATTGAATGAAGAGATGGAGGAGATTGAACTGGAAGGCGAAGGTCTTCTTGCAAGAGCATTCTGTCATGAGATTGATCATCTGGAAGGGAAAATGTATGTAGAGCTAGCAGAAGGCGGAATCCATGATGTGAATTACGAGGAGGAAGAATAGCATGAAAGTCATATTTATGGGAACACCGGACTTTTCAGTAGGTACCCTGAAAGCACTGGTGGAAGCCGGGCATGAAGTCGTGCTGGCTGTAACTCAGCCGGATAAGCCGAAAGGAAGAGGCGGTAAGATGCAGTATCCGCCGGTCAAGGAAACCGCACTGGAGCTTGGAATTCCTGTTTTTCAGCCGAAAAAAGTCCGGGATCCGGAATGCATCGAGGAACTTCGTAAATATCATGCAGATATCATGGTCGTTATCGCATTTGGACAGATTCTTCCGAAAGAGATTCTAGAGATGACTCCCTATGGATGTGTGAATGTACATGCATCACTTCTGCCTGCTTACCGAGGGGCAGCACCAATTCAGTGGGCAGTTATCAATGGCGAAAAAGTTTCCGGAGTTACGACTATGCAGATGGATGAAGGTCTGGATACCGGAGATATGATCATGAAGACGGAGATTGTACTGGATGAAAAGGAAACTGGAGGTAGTCTTCATGATAAACTTGCCGAATCTGGAGCAAAACTTTGTGTTCAGACGCTGAAAGCATTAGAAGACAAGACTGCTACCTGGGAAAAGCAGGGGGAAAGCCCGACTGCATATGCCAGAATGCTGGATAAGAAGCTTGGCGATATTGACTGGAGTCAGGAGGCGGTATCCATTGAACGTCTGATCCGTGGCCTGAACCCGTGGCCAAGTGCGTATACAGGCTGGAATGGAAAAGTGATGAAAATCTGGGAGGCGGAAGTGATTGAAGAGGATACAAAAGAGGAATATGGAATGATTGTCCGGGTAGAAAAGGATGGATTCTGTGTTCAGACCGGAAGCGGCCTTCTGAAAGTACTTGCTCTTCAGATTCCTGGAAAGAAACGAATGGAAGCAGATGCGTTCTTAAGAGGATATCAGATTGAAAAAGGCACCCGTTTTTCTTCGGAAATCATTAAGAATTGTTAAAAAAGTATGAAAAGCAGTTTTTCTGCCTGATTTTCATATATACTATAAGGTAACGGAAAGTAAATAAGGAGGCAGAAAAAATGTATTATCCAATGTATATTGATCCGACATATATTTTAGTACTGATCGGTGTGATCATCTGTATGGTGGCTTCAGCTAAGATGAATTCCACTTTTAACCGTTATTCCAGAGTCCGGAATCATTCCGGAATTACAGGAAGAGAAGCGGCGGAGCAGATCCTTCACCGTTCAGGAATCTATGATGTAAGAGTGGAGCATGTGTCAGGCAATCTGACTGATCACTATGATCCGAAAAATAAAGTATTGAGACTTTCGGATGCCACATATAATTCTACATCGGTTGCAGCTCTGGGAGTTGCGGCACACGAATGTGGACATGCGGTTCAGCATGCGACCGGGTATGTGCCGTTGAAAATCAGGGGAAGCCTGGTTCCGGTTGCCAATTTTGGAAGCTCTATCGCATGGCCACTGATTATCATCGGATTGTTCATCGGAGGAAATTCTTCCAGTCTGTTGATCAATCTGGGAATTCTGGCGTTTTCATTGGCAGTGTTATTTCAGATTGTAACGCTACCGGTGGAATTTAACGCTTCGAATCGTGCAGTCCGGATTCTCGGAAGCAGCGGAATGTTATATGAGGACGAAGTAAAAGATACAAGAAAAGTATTAACAGCAGCAGCTCTTACTTATGTGGCAGGTGCGGCTTCTGCGATCCTGCAGCTTTTGCGTATTATCCTGCTGACAGGAGGAAGAAGGGACGATTAACCGTAAAGTAAGGAATGAGATGGAGGAAAAGCAATGGCGTCATCTGTAAATGAGCGGGAACTTGTGCTGGAATGTTTACTTATGATCACGAGGGACGGGGAATACAGTCATATTGTTCTTAAAAATGTTCTTGACAGATATCAGTATCTGGATAAAAAAGAGCGTGCATTTATCACGAGAGTGGTAAATGGCACGCTTGAGCGCATGATAGAAATCGATGCAATTATCAATCAATTTTCCAAAGTAAAAGTAAATAAGATGAAGCCAGTCATTCGGACGATTCTCAGATCTTCTGTTTATCAGATGAAATATATGGACAGTGTTCCGGATTCTGCCGTGTGCAATGAAGCTGTTAAGCTGGCAAAGAAAAAAGGATTTGTGAATCTGACCGGTTTTGTAAATGGGGTGCTCCGTAACATTGGCAGAAATCTGGACCTGGTCACATATCCCGACAAGACAAATGTTTTGAACTGGCTGTCTATCCGGTATTCTCTTCCAGAATGGATTCTGAAGAACTGGCTTGCTGTTTATGACTGTGGTACGGTGGAACAGATGGCAAAGGCGTTTCTGGTAGAAAAACCTCTTACAGTCAGATATAGTGCAGATAAAATAAGTAGAGAAGATTTATTATACCTCTTAAAAGAAGAAGGAGTAAAGGCAGAAGAAGTACCGGGTGTTCCGTGTGCATTATATCTGTCGGCTTACGATCATCTGGCGTCGCTTCCGAGTTTCCAGAAGGGATTTTATCAGGTGCAGGATCTTAGTTCCATGCAGGTGGCATTATGGGCGGAGCCGAAGAAGGGGGATTCGGTAATCGATGTTTGTGCAGCTCCTGGAGGAAAAGCAATTCATATGGCAGAGCTTTTGAGAGGAACTGGATATGTGGAAGCCAGGGATCTGACGGAATATAAGGTGAATCTGATCCGGGAAAATATTATGCGAAGCGGGCTTCTCAATATCGAGGCCAAATGTCAGGATGCTACGGTGTTCGATTCAGAATCCGTGAACAAGGCGGATATTGTAATTGCAGATCTTCCATGTTCAGGTCTGGGGGTTTTGGGAAAGAAGCCGGATCTTAAGTATAAGATGACAGAGTCCATGCAAAAAGAACTGGAACAGCTTCAGCGGAAGATCCTGTCCGTGGTACAGGCTTATGTAAAACCAGGTGGCAGGTTGTTATACAGTACTTGTACGATCAACCGGGGAGAAAATGAAGAAAATGCCCGATGGTTTGTGAACCAATATCCGGAGTATCAGATGGTAAAGGATCGGCAGATGCTTCCAGGAATCGATGCCGGAGATGGATTCTACATTGCAATGTTCCAGAGGAGAAACCATGAATAAAAAAGACATATGTTCGTATAATTATGAAGAATTACAAAACGAGATGCAAAGAATCGGTGAAAAAGCATTTCGCAGCAGACAGATCTATGAATGGCTGCATGTAAAACTAGCAGACACATTTGAAGAAATGACGAATTTGTCCAAAGGGTTAAGGGAAAAACTGGATTTCGAATATGAGATCCGTCAGGTGAAGATGATTGATCATCAGGTATCGAAAGTAGACCCAACAGAGAAATTTTTATTTGAATTATCTGACGGAAATATGATCGAAAGTGTACTGATGAAATATAATTATGGCAACTCGGTCTGTATTTCCTCACAAGCAGGATGCAGGATGGGATGCCGGTTCTGTGCATCTACAATTGGAGGACTAGAACGGAATCTGGAACCTTCTGAGATGCTGAGGCAGATCTACCATATCCAGAAGATATCTGGAGAGCGGGTGTCGAATGTAGTCGTGATGGGAACAGGAGAACCGTTAGATAATTATGATAATTTTGTAAAATTCATCCATATGCTGAGTGATGAGCATGGGCTGCATATCAGTCAGAGGAATATTACTGCATCTACCTGCGGAATTGTACCGAATATGAGACGTCTGGCAGAAGAAGGACTGCAGATTACACTTGCACTTTCACTTCACGGTTCTAGCCAGGAGAAACGCAAGAAACTGATGCCGGTGGCCAACAAATATGAGTTATCAGAAGTACTGAAGGCATGTGATTATTATTTTGCAAATACGGGAAGAAGAATTACTTTTGAATACAGCCTGGTAAAGGGAGTCAATGATCAGCCGGATGATATCAGAGAACTGACAGAAATCCTGAAAAAAAGGAATTGTCATTTAAATCTGATTCCGGTCAATCCGATCAAAGAAAGAGATTTCCAGAAACCTGACAGGAAAAATGCCCTGGAATTTAAAAATAAACTTGAAAAAAACGGAATTAATGTTACTATAAGAAGGGAAAGAGGCTCTGATATTGATGGGGCCTGCGGTCAGCTGAGAAGACGACATGCAGCTGCCGATAAAGGAGAAGCGGATGAAAATATATGCAATGACTGATGTGGGGAGAAAACGTGAGGTCAATCAGGATTATGTGTATGTCACAGATAAACCGATCGGACCATTTCCGAACCTGCTTGCGGTAGCCGATGGAATGGGTGGCCACAAGGCGGGTGATTTTGCGTCTAAATATACGGTGAATGTATTAAAAGAGGAACTGGAACAGACACCTTTGAATAAACCTGAAGAGATCCTTCGAAATGTAGTCGGTATTGCAAATCATAAACTGATTGAGGCTGCGGCAGCAGATATTAAGCTAGAAGGAATGGGAACGACACTGGTAGTAGCAACAGTTGTTGGCAATACGCTGTATTTTGCCAATGTGGGAGACAGCAGACTCTATCTGATTAATGAGAAGATTCGTCAGCTTTCGAAAGACCATTCTCTTGTAGAAGAAATGGTAAGACTTGGAGGTATCAAAGCTGAGGAAGCCAGAAATCATCCAGATAAGAATATTATTACACGGGCAATCGGAGTAAAAGAAGACGTAGAGGCAGATATTTATGAATATCGGCTGAAAAGAGGAGATACCATATTAATGTGTACTGATGGTCTTAGTAATATGGTAGAAGATGAAGACATGTTTGACATTGTAAAAGGAGCCCGTGATGTGGTAGAAGCAGTGCAGATGTTGATTGAAAAGGCGAATAGCAATGGTGGGAGAGATAATATAGGGGTTATTATAGCGGAGCCACTTGCAGATGAGGTGAGTGTATGGTAAAGGATGGAATATTTCTCGGGAAAAGATATGAAGTACTCAGTAAGATTGGCGCGGGCGGCATGGCAGATGTCTATAAAGGCAAGGATGTAATGCTGAATCGCTATGTAGCAATTAAAGTTTTAAAGAAGGAGTATAAAGAAGACGAGAATTTTGTGCGTAAATTCCGGTCTGAGGCACAGGCAGCAGCAGGACTTATGCATCCGAACATTGTAAATGTTTATGACGTAGGGGAAGACCGTGGCCTGAATTATATGGTCATGGAACTGGTTGAAGGAATTACGCTAAAGGAATATATTGAAAGAAAAGGCAGATTGTCTCATAAGGAAACCATCAGTATTGCAATTCAGATGTGCAGCGGAATTGGAGCGGCACATGCGGCTAATATTATCCACAGGGACATTAAGCCACAGAATATTATTATCTCTAAAGATGGCAAAGTAAAAGTAACTGATTTTGGTATTGCGAAAGCTACGACTTCGAATACGGTCAGCACAAATGCAATGGGATCTGTTCATTATACCTCTCCAGAACAGGCAAGAGGAGGATTCAGTGATCAGAGAAGTGACATCTATTCCATCGGCATCACATTGTTTGAGATGGTAACCGGACAGGTGCCATTTGATGGCGATTCCACCGTTGCAGTAGCAATGAAACATTTGCAACAGGAGATTACACCACCTTCAGAGTTAGTTCCGGATGTTCCATACAGTCTGGAACAGATTATTTTGAAATGTACGCAGAAAAATTCTGAGAGAAGATATAAAAGCACAGGAGATCTGATTCAGGATCTGAAGCGCTCGCTGGTAGATCCGGACGGGGATTTTGTTGTGATTCCTCCACTCCGGAATGCAGATACTGTTATCATCACGGATGATGAACTGGATAATATCCGGAGTGCTTATGATGATGACGATGAGTATGATGATGACGAGTACGGCGAAGATGCTTATGATGATGAGTATGATGATGACGAAGATGTTTATGATGACGATGAGTATGACGATGATGATTATCGTCAGAAACACGGGAAAAAGGGAAAATCATCAGACGATGTAAATCCACGTATGGGAAAAATTATGAAGATCCTTACGATCGTTGTTACAGTGATCATTGTATTTATTTTAGTATTTACGATTGGAAAGGCAGCTGGTCTGTTTAAATTCGGACCATCTCTTATTTCGGAAGAGACATCAGAAGAAAAGGTGAAGGTTCCGGATGTTGTAGGAATGACGGAAGCTGATGCGAAAAAGACCTTGAATGATAAAGGTCTGGGTTATGATGTTGTCGAGTGGAAAGAATCTAAAAAATACGAGGAAGGCACCGTAATTGAGCAGAAAACAGAAGCTGGAACAAGAGTGGCGAAACATACAACGATTAAAGTGGTCGTAAGTTCCGGTCTGGTTGGGGATAAGATACCGATTCCGGATGTCAGTGGAATGAGTGAAGATGCTGCACAGAAAGCTTTGAATGCAGCTGGTTTTCCAAAAGTCACATCACAGTATGAATATAGTGATACTGAAGATGAAGGGAATGTTATTGAAACGACTCCTTCTGCGGGGGCAGAAGCGACAAAAGAAACAGAGATTGTCATGAAGGTCAGCAAAGGAAGCGACAAGAAGACGGTTCCGGATGTCAGAGGCAAGGAGGATGCCGCTGCACAGACACAGATTAAGAATGCAGGACTTACGATAGGAACAGTAACCTATGATTATAACGACAGTGTGCCGAAAGGACAGGTGGTATCTCAGTCTGTAGAAGGAGGTACAAAAGTCAGTGCAGGTACAAGTATTAATATCGTAGTAAGTAATGGACCAAAGCCGGAAGAAAAGATTCAGGTACAGAGCTTTGTTGGGAAAGCAGAAAGTGAACTGACCAGTTGGGCTGCACAGAAAGGACTGTATACGAACGTGTCAGATTCTCAATATAGTAACACGTACCCTGCGGGGTATATTATCTCCCAGAACCCTCCGTCCGGAAGTGTATCAAAAGGGGAGACGATCAGCTATGTTATCAGTCTTGGACCAAGTGGAGGTCAGGATGACAATCAGGGAAGTGCTGAAAATAACTAGTAACGGAAAAAGACAGACAGGTATCATATGCAGGGAAAGATAATAAAAGGAATTGCAGGATTCTACTACGTTCATGTAGTAGAATCCGCTGTTTATGAATGTAAAGCAAAAGGGGTATTTCGTAAAGAGAAGATAAAACCTCTGGTGGGTGATAATGTAGAGATTGAGGTGCTGGATGAGGAAACGAAAACAGGAAATATTGTAAAAATCCTTCCGCGAAAAAATGAATTGATCCGTCCGGCAGTTGCCAATATTGATCAGGCGCTGGTGGTGTTTGCGGTGGTCAAGCCGAATCCACACTTTAATCTGCTGGACCGTTTTCTGGTTATGATGGAAAGTAAGCAGATTCCTGTGGTCTTATGTTTTAATAAAGAAGATATCGCAAAGGAACCGCAGATAGAAGAATTGAAAGCAGTATATGAGAACTGTGGATATCCCCTGATCTTTGTCAGTGCACGGGAAATACGGAATATTGAACAGGTCCGTACCGCATTGAAGGGAAAAACTACAGCAATCGCGGGACCGTCAGGGGTTGGAAAATCTTCGATCATCAATCTGCTTCAGCCACAGGCAAATATGGAGACGGGTGAGATCAGCGATAAGATTGAAAGGGGAAAGCATACAACCAGGCATTCAGAACTATTTTCGATTGATGAAGATTCTTATATTATGGACACACCGGGCTTCAGTTCTCTTTATGTGAATGATTTTGAAAAAGAGGAGTTGAAATATTATTTTCCGGAATTTGCAGATTATGAGGGAAAATGCAGATTTCAGGGCTGTGTTCATGTACACGAACCGGATTGTGCAGTGAAAGAAGCAGTAGAAAAAGGAAAAATCCATAAAGTTCGTTATCAGGATTATCTGGAAATATATGAGGAAATGAAGAATAAGAGGAGGTACTGATGATGGAATATATATTAGCTCCATCCATTCTTGCAGCGGATTTTAAGACCCTGGGAGAAGAAATGAAAAAGACGGAAGAAAATGGTGCAAAATATATCCACTTTGATGTGATGGATGGATTGTTTGTACCCAGCATATCATTTGGAATGCCTGTGCTTGCGTCTATTCAAAATGCAACGAGTCAGGTAATGGATGCACATCTGATGATACAGGAGCCAATCAGATATATTGAAGCATTTCAAAAAGCCGGAGCAGACATGATAACAGTACATCTGGAGGCGTGTGAGGATGTGAAATCCACACTTGCGAAGATTCGCGATTGTGGTATGAAGGTGGGTCTTTCTATCTGCCCGGAAACTCCTGCCGAGGCAGTGAAACCATATCTTGAAAATGTAGATATGATCCTGGTTATGAGTGTTCATCCAGGATTTGGAGGACAGAAGTTTATACCGGAATCTCTGGATAAGATCCGGATGGTCCGTGAGATGATCAGAGAAAAGGATCTTTCTGTTGATATTCAGGTGGACGGGGGAATCTATCTGAGTAATGTGCGGGAAGTATTAGATGCCGGTGCAAACGTAATCGTTGCCGGATCAGCAGTATTTAAAGGGGACGCGGCACAAAATACCAAAGAGTTTATGGAGATACTAAAGAGTTATGAGTAAGAGGATCGTAATTATCAGCGGAGGAGAGTTGGATGAGAAGCTGACACTTTCTGTGCTGAATGAAGAGGAAGGGCAATATATTATCGGAGTAGACAAGGGAATGGAATTTTTGTATATGCATAATATTCTGCCCAATTATATTGTAGGAGACTTTGACAGTGTAAAAAAAGAAATCGGAGATTATTACAGGAAAGAAACGGATGTGCCGATTCGTGAGTTTAATCCGGTTAAAGATGCATCGGATACTGAGATCGCAATTCGCCTTGCAATGACTCTCGGATGTAAAGAACTGATGATTCTTGGAGCAACTGGTGGAAGAATTGACCATTTATGGGCAAATGTACAAAGTTTGAGTGCACCGTTTAAAGCAGGAATTGATGCAAGAATTCTGGACAGCCAGAATATGATCCGGCTGATCGGCGGTGGTGAGACACATTTGAAAAAGGTGGAAGCTTTTGGACCATATTTTTCGGTATTTCCATTAGGAGATGAAATTTTTGGATTTAATATTAAGGGAGCCAAATATCCGCTTACAAATCATACACTGACACCTTATAATAGTTTGTGTGTCAGCAACCAGATTGAAGACGATGAAGTGGTGATCAGTTTTCCGGCTGGAACGGTAATCTTGATGCAGACCCGTGACAAAGAATAAGAAAAGTGGTACACTACTATATGTCTGTCAAATATAACAGGTGACAGATGTCCAGATAAGAATGATAGGAGAGAACATAATAAATGAAACTTGGTATTGTGGGATTACCCAATGTAGGAAAGAGTACGTTATTTAATTCGTTAACAAAAGCGGGAGCAGAGTCTGCCAATTATCCATTCTGTACGATCGACCCGAATGTGGGTGTGGTTACTGTTCCGGATGAGAGACTGAATGTGCTGGGAGAGATGTATCATACGAAGAAGATTATTCCGGCAGCAATCGAATTTGTTGATATTGCGGGTCTTGTAAAAGGTGCATCCAAAGGAGAGGGTCTTGGAAACCAGTTTCTTGCAAATATCCGTGAAGTAGACGCTATCGTTCACGTTGTAAGATGTTTTGAGGACAGTAACATCGTGCATGTGGATGGAAGCATTAATCCGCTTCGTGATATAGAGACAATCAATCTGGAATTAATATTCTCAGATCTGGAAATACTGGAACGTAGAATTGCAAAGACAACAAAGGTGGCAAGAAATGATAAGACAGCTGCAAAGGAGCTGGCACTTCTGAATAAGATCAAGGAACATCTGGAAGAAGGCAAGCTTGCAAAGACTTTTGATGGAGCAGATGATGAGGATGAACAGGCATGGCTTGAAAGCTATAACCTTCTGACTTATAAACCCGTAATCTATGCTGCGAATGTGGCAGAGGATGATCTGGCAGATGATGCGGCTGAAAATGCAGGAGTACAGGCTGTACGCGAATATGCAAAAGGTGAGCAGAGTGAAGTATTCGTGGTATGTGCGCAGATTGAAGAAGAGATTGCAGAACTGGAAGAGGATGAGAAGAAGATGTTCCTGGAAGATCTGGGACTTTCAGAATCTGGTCTTGAGAAGTTGATCAAAGCAAGTTATAAGCTTCTGGGGCTGATCAGTTATCTGACCGCCGGAGAACCGGAAGTACGTGCATGGACGATAAAAAAAGGAACAAAGGCACCACAGGCTGCAGGAAAGATTCATTCGGATTTTGAAAGAGGATTTATCCGCGCAGAGGTTGTATCTTATGATGATCTGATTGAATGTGGAAGTCATACTGCGGCAAAAGAAAAAGGTCTGATCAGACTGGAAGGAAAAGATTACGTTGTACAGGACGGCGATATTATGTTGTTTAGATTTAACGTATAAAAGGAAGACGATGACAGATGCATAAAACAATAGATTTCCCGAATATTGGGATTCATTTACAATCAGTTGGAGATCATATCAGCGTATTTGGATTTGATATTGCATACTATGGAATTATCATAGGAATCGGAATCCTGGTCGGGCTTTTTATTGCAGTGGCAGAAGCCAAAAGAACCGGACAGAAGGCAGATGATTATTATGATCTTGTGATCTATGCAGTGATTTTCTCTATTATAGGGGCAAGGGCATATTATGTTATATTTTCCTGGGATATGTATAAAGATGACCTTAAGAGCATCTTAAATATCAGACAGGGAGGACTTGCTATCTATGGAGGTGTCATTGCTGCCGTAATTACTGTATTTGTATTTGCAAGGATTAAGAAATTATCACCGTATCTGATTCTGGATACTGCCGGCCTGGGTCTGGTGTCCGGGCAGATGATTGGCCGCTGGGGGAATTTTTTTAACAGAGAGGCATTTGGAGAATATACAGATAGTTTATTCGCTATGAGACTTCCGGAGGATGCAGTACGTCAGTCGGATATTACGGATCTGATGCGGCAGCATATGGAAACGGTGAATGGTGTGAACTATATTCAGGTGCATCCGACTTATCTCTATGAGTCCTTATGGTGTCTGATGGTGCTGGTGATTTTGTTGCTGTATCGGAAGCATAAGAAATTTGACGGAGAAGTATTTCTGATCTATCTGATGGGATATGGGCTTGGAAGAGTCTGGATTGAGGGACTTCGTACGGACCAGCTGCTGCTTCCCAAGGTCGGATTGCCGGTATCTCAGCTTCTGGCGGGAACTCTCGTAGTGGTATCTTTGATATTGATTCTTTTCAATCGGAAAAGATGTAAGAAACAGACTGAGATCAAATAAAATGGTATATAAGAAATACAGAAAAGGCTTATTGCCGGATGATTTTTGAAAATTGTCCGACCATAAGCCTTTTTTCATTTTTAAGCGATTGGTTCCAAAACGATTATTGATCCAGTTTTCCAAGTGCAGCTTCGTCCGCTACGATTGTGACATCATTGTGAAGCTGAAGAATAGAAGCAGGAACTGCGGGGGTGATCGGGCCGTGAAGAACTTCTTTTAAGATTTCTGCTTTGCTCTCTCCGCTTACAATGACCAGGATCTTCTTTGCCTGCATAATGCTCTTAATTCCCATGGTATACGCCTGCTTTGGTACAGATTCTTCGGAATCGAAGAATCTCTTGTTTGCCTCAATGGTGCTTTCCGTTAAGTCTACACAGTGTGTTTCTTTTTCGAATGCGGCCCCAGGTTCGTTGAATCCGATATGTCCGTTGTGACCTAATCCAAGAAGCTGCAGATCAATCCCTCCCTCTCTGGTAATGATATGATTATATTCGCTGCATGCTTTGTCAGAATCTTTTTCCAGACCATCTGGTACAAATGTATGGTTCTTGTTAATGTTTACATGATTGAACAGATTGGTATTCATAAAATATCGATAACTTTGATCATTATCCGGACCTAATCCTTTATATTCATCTAAATTAATACTGGTGACCTGGGAAAAATCCAGGTCGCCTTTTTTGTACCACTCAATTAACTGTTGATAGGTTCCGACTGGTGAAGATCCGGTTGCCAATCCTAAAACACAATTTGGTTTCATAATAATCTGTGCGGAGATAATATTTGCCGCTTTACGGCTCATATCCTGATAATTTTTTGCTCTGTAGATAATCATAATAAAATACTCCTTTTTTGATAATCATTTAAAATCATAGGTTTCACAGTATAAAAGTATAGCGGAAAATCTACGTATTTCAATGGAATATCCGGGTTTTGAAGCTACTTTCAAACTTAGAAAGAAGTACCGCCGGGTTGTGCAAAATTACCAAAATAGAAATTCAAAAATTGGCTAAAAAAGAGTCTTGTTTTGAAAAGAATGAAAGAACTTTCAGAGTAAATAAAAAGTATTGAAAATAATTTCCGACATGATTATACTAACCCCAGAACGAAGGAGGACAGGGAACATGAATCAGAAAGTGGAACAATTAAAAGGTAAATTAATCGTATCCTGCCAGGCATTGCCTCAGGAACCGCTGCATTCTTCTTTTATCATGGGAAGAATGGCTGTGGCTGCAAAAATGGGTGGAGCATATGGAATCCGCGCAAATACAAAAGAAGATATCAGAGAAATCCAGTCGCTGGTGGATCTTCCGATTATCGGAATCGTCAAAAGGGATTATGACGACAGCAAGATCTATATTACACCGACCATGAAAGAGATTGAAGAACTGATGGAAGTAAAGCCAGAAATCATTGCGATGGACGCAACAATCTCTGAGAGACCGGGCCATAAGAGCCTGGATGAATTTTTCTATGAGGTAAAAGCAAAATATCCAGATCAGCTTTTTATGGCAGACTGCTCAACCGTGGAGGAAGCATTACACGCAGATGAGCTGGGATTTGATTTTATCGGAACTACGATGGTTGGATATACCGAACAGAGTAAAGGAGACAAGATTGAAGAAAATGACTTCGAAATCTTAAGAGAAATTGTGGCAAAAGCAAAACACAGGGTCATTGCAGAAGGAAATATTAATACACCAGAGAAAGCCAAAAGAGTGATTGAACTTGGCGCATTCAGTGTTGTAGTGGGTTCTATTATTACAAGACCACAGCTGATCACGAAGTCATTTGCAGAAGCTTTGGAGTAATGAAAAACGTGCTTGAATATTTTTAACATAAAGAAATCAATGAATCAAAAAAGAAAAGGAGAAAAAATCATGAGAAATCTGGACAAGTACAAGGGAGTCATTCCGGCATTTTATGCATGTTATGACAAAGAAGGAAACATCAGCCCCGAAGGGGTACAGGCGCTGACGAGGTATTTCGTAGAAAAAGGAGTGAAAGGCGTTTATGTGAATGGTTCTTCCGGAGAATGCATTTATCAGAGCGTAGAGGACAGAAAAATCGTGCTGGAAAACGTAATGAAAGCAGCAGAAGGGAAACTTACAGTGATTGCACATGTTGCATGTAACAATACCAAAGACAGTATGGAGCTTGCAGCACATGCGGAAAGTCTTGGGGTAGATGCGATTGCGGCAATTCCTCCAATCTACTTCCATCTGCCGGAATATGCAATTGCCCAGTACTGGAATGACATCAGTTCTGCAGCTCCAAATACGGATTTTGTTATTTATAATATTCCGCAGCTCGCAGGTGTTGCATTGACACAGAGCCTGTTCGCAGAGATGAGAAAAAATCCAAGGGTTATTGGTGTGAAGAATTCTTCTATGCCGGTTCAGGATATTCAGATGTTCAAACAGGCGGCCGGTGAGGATTATATTATTTTTAATGGTCCGGATGAGCAGTTTATGAGTGGACGTGTGATCGGTGCGGAAGGCGCAATTGGTGGAACTTATGGAGCAATGCCGGAATTATTCTTGAAACTGGATGAACTTGTAAAGGCAGGAGAAATGGAAACGGCAAGAAAACTTCAATATGCTGTTGATGCAATCATTTATAAAATGTGTTCCGGACACGGCAATATGTATGCTGTGATTAAGGCAATCCTGAAGATGAATGAAGGATTAGAGCTTGGCGGAGTCAGAAAGCCGCTGGCAGATCTGATCGACAGTGATCGGCAGATTGTAGAAGAAGCTGCACAGATGATTCGTGATGCAAAAGCAGAATTTCTTGCATAAATGTATGAAGCTGCATCCGGTCTAGAAGAGCCAGGGCCGGGTGTGTAACGAGAGAACAAATGAGGGTTTTAGGAGGATAAAACATGCAGGGCTTTACCATGATTGATTTAATGATCTTAATCGTATATCTGGCAGCAGTATTGCTGGCCGGCCTTCACTTTGCAAAGAAGGAGATGAAGGGAAAAGAATATTTTAAAGGAGACGGAACCATTCCCTGGTGGGTAACTTCCGTATCTATTTTTGCAACATTGCTCAGTCCGATTTCTTTTTTGTCGCTGGCAGGAAATTCTTACGCAGGAACATGGATCATGTGGTTTGCACAGCTGGGTATGCTGCTTGCCATTCCACTCACGATCAAATTCTTTCTGCCAATCTACAGTAAACTGGATATTGATACTGCATATCATTATCTGGAACTGAGATTCGGAAGTAAAGGACTTCGTGTCCTTGGTGCAGTGATGTTTATCATTTACCAGATCGGACGTATGTCTATTATCATGTATCTGCCATGTATGGTACTGGGAAGTCTGACAGGGATTAATGTAAACTTACTGATCATCATTATGGGTGTGATCGCAATTATTTACTCTTATACTGGTGGTCTGAAATCCGTACTCTGGACTGACTTTATCCAGGGATCTGTATTATTGATTGGTGTAACATTTTCCCTGATCTTCCTTCTGACACATCTGGACGGAGGAATCGGAGCAATTTTCCATGCATTTGCAACGGAGCACAAATTCCTGGCAGTGGATCAGCCGATTTTTAATCCGAATATCTTAAAAGACAGTGTGTTCATCATGATTGTTGGAGCAGGATTTAATACGATGGGATCTTACGTTTCCAGTCAGGATATTGTACAGCGTTTTACTACAACAACCGATACAAAGAAACTGAATAAGATGATGCTGACCAATGGAGTATTGTCAATCTTTATCGCAACAGTATTCTACTTAATTGGTACCGGATTATATGTATTCTATCAGCAGAATGCACTTCCGCCGGCAGCAGCACAGGATCAGATCTTTGCATCTTACATTGCTTTTGAACTTCCGGTTGGTGTAACAGGAATCCTTCTTGCAGCGATTTACGCGGCAGCACAGTCTACACTGTCCACCGGTCTGAACTCTGTAGCATCCAGCTGGACACTGGATATTCAGGCCCGTCTGTCAAAGAAGGAATTAAGTTTTGAGAAGCAGACAAAGATTGGTCAGTATGTATCACTGATCGTAGGTATCTTTGCAATCGTAGTAGCAATGGTACTGGCAAATGGCGGAGTAAAATCTGCATATGAGTGGTTTAATGGATTCATGGGACTGGTACTTGGTATCCTGATCGGTTCCTTTATCCTGGGAGCATTTACAAAGGTTGCAAATACATTTGGCACTACACTGGCATTTATTGCAGCATCTGCAGTAATGGTATATATTAAATATTTTGTGCCGGCTGAGAGTGTTTCCATCTGGTCTTACTCCATCATTTCTATTGCGGTTTCACTGGTAGTTGGAATTCCAGCAAGTTATATCTGGAGAAAAGTAAAAGGGGATATGTCTGAACCGGCTCCAAATACAACCGTATACAAGAAATAGCAGGAGGAGAAAAGAATATGATATTTGGAAATATTCATAATCTGAAAGAGTTCCCGTTTTTAGAGGAACAGATAAAAGAGTGCTTTACGTATGCCAAAGAACATGATCTGGCTTCTTATGAAAAAGGAAGTCATGCAATCGATGGTGACCGGTTGTTTGTAAATATTGTGGAATATACAACGACGATTCCGGAGAAACGCTTCTGGGAGGCACATAAAAATTATCTGGATATACATGTAATGATTCATGGAACCGAGCAGATTGATCTGAATTTTATCCAGAATATGGATGTAAAAGAGTTTGTAGAAAAAGATGATTTTCTCCCAATGGATGGAGAAAAAAACAGTTCTGTGATCTTGAGAGACGGCGATTTCCTAATCTGTTATCCAAGTGACGGACACCGTACAGCTGTTGCAGTGAATGGTCCGGAAACGATCAGAAAAGCAATCTTTAAAGTGCGCGTATAATTATCAGCCAGCACAAAGAAGGGCAAGCCGGAACTTAGGTTCCGGATTGCCTTTTCTCACATATCTGCAAAGAACAGTGGGAAAAATGGCTGCATAAAGGATGCGTACTTGAATACAGGAAAAAGCAGAGGTATAATAATGAAAGAGTATGTAAGCATTGACATAGGCGGAACAGCAATCAAATATGGTGTGATCCGTGAGGATGGGGAAATCGTATATCGTAATGAGAGAGAAACAGAAAGCTATAAGGGTGGTCCTGCGATTCTTGCAAAAGCAGTGGATATTGCAGATGCACTGATCCGGACTTATCAGATCAGCGGAATCTGTATTTCTACAGCAGGAATGGTAGATACAGAAAAAGGAGAGATTTTTTATTCAGCTCCATTGATTCCGAATTACGCAGGAACTAAGTTCAAAGAAACGATGGAGCGCAGATTTGGAATTCCTTGTGAAGTAGAAAATGATGTCAATTGTGCAGGCCTTGCGGAATATGTGTCAGGGGCATCCAGGGGGAGTCATATTGCGCTTATGCTGACGATCGGAACCGGAATCGGCGGTTGTATTGTAATAGATGGCAAAGTTTTTCATGGATTCAGTAACAGTGCCTGTGAAGTAGGATATATGCATATGGACGGAAGTGATTTTCAGACACTCGGTGCGGCAAGTATTCTGACGAAGAAAGTGGCAGAATGGAAGCAGGAACCGCAGGAAAACTGGAACGGTTATCACATTTTCGAAGAAGCGAAAAAAGGGGATGCAATTTGTAACCGGGCGATTGATGAGATGACGGATGTGCTTGGAAAGGGAATCGCAAATATCTGTTATGTAATCAATCCGGAAGTTGTTGTACTGGGCGGCGGAATTATGGCGCAGAAAGCCTTTTTGAAAAGTAAGATTGAGAATGCACTTTTAAGATATCTGGTTTCGGGTATTGCTGAAAATACCAGGATTGAGTTTGCAAAACATAAGAATGATGCAGGTATGTTGGGGGCGTTTTATCATTTTATGGGATGTCATCAGGGAAGATAAGGATTGAGAAAAGTATGGAGTATTATGTAAAATCCGTGGTACCGATCATTGAATCAAATTATGACAAATTTACGACTGTAGAAAAAAATATTGCAGAATTTTTTATACAGAACAGAAAAAAAGTAGATTTATCAGCGAAAGCAGTTGCGGAACGTTTATTTGTTTCAGAGGCATCGTTATCGCGGTTTGCAAAAAAATGTGGTTATCGTGGTTATCGGGAATTTGTGTATCAGTATGAAGAGACTTTTGTAGAAAAACAGGAATCTATTACTGGAAATACACGAATGGTGCTGAATGCATATCAGGAACTCCTGAACAAAACGTACAGTCTGGTGGATGAATCACAGATCGCAAGGATCAGCAGATATTTAAGCCAGGCAGAAAGAGTTTTTGTATGTGGAAAAGGAAGTTCCGGTCTGGCGGCAAGTGAGATGGAAATTCGTTTCATGAGAATAGGTGTAGACATTGACTCGATTCTTGATACTGACCTTATGAGAATGCAGGCAGTCTTTCAGGATAAGCGCAGTCTGGTATTTGGAATTAGCATCAGTGGTGATACTGAAGAAGTGCTCTTTCTTTTAAAAGAGGCGTATCACAGAGGTGCAAAGACGGTGCTTTTGACAGCCAACAATAAAGAAGAATATGATAAGTTTTGTACAGAGGTGATTCTACTGCCTTCACTCCGGCATTTGAATCATGGAAATGTGATTTCCCCGCAGTTCCCGATACTGGTCATGCTGGATATTATCTATTCTTATCATGTGGAGCAGGATAAGTTTGAAAAAGAAACTCTGCATGATCATACACTTCGGGCGTTGGAAGAAGGAAGAATAAAGCACCGTGGATCAATGGAATAATTCATAGCATGAAATGCATTTTTGTGGAATACAGATTGGGAGGTAACAGTATGATTATTGAAAATGTTAAAGTGTATACAGAAGATCAGAGATTTAAGGATGGTACAATCTTGATTCGAGATGGTGTTTTTGAGAGAATTATGATTGGATCTAATGAAGAAAAAGCATTGGATGTTCAGGACGAAACAGAAATTATAGATGGAAAAGGGTACTATGCAATTCCGGGATTGATTGATCTCCATTTCCATGGATGTATGGGAGATGATTTCTGCGATGGAACAAAAGAGGCAATCGCAAGAATCGCGGAATATGAAGCATCTATAGGTGTAACTGCGATCGCACCGGCAACTATGACTCTCCCGGTAGAAGAATTGGAGAAGATTCTGAAAGTGGCTGCAGAATATAAGAAAGAGGCTGCAGATGGGGCAGATCTGATCGGAATCAATATGGAAGGGCCATTTATCAGTCCGGCAAAAAAAGGAGCACAGGATGAAAGGAATATCATTTCGTGCGGTACAGCGGTATGTCAGCGTTTTATTGATGCTTCCGAAGGGCTGGTGAAATTCGTCGGTATCGCACCGGAAGAAAGTGAAAAATCCATAGAATTCATTGAACAGATGAAGGGAAAGGTCAATATTTCCCTGGCACATACCAATGCAGATTACGATACGGCGAAAGCAGCATTTGATGCGGGTGCAAATCATGCGGTACACCTTTATAATGCTATGCCGGCATTTACACACAGAGCGCCGGGCGTTGTAGGGGCCGTATCAGACAGTGAGCATGTTATGGCAGAGATCATCTGTGACGGAGTACACATTCATCCATCCGTAGTTCGGGCAACTTTCAAAATGATGGGAGCAGACCGCATGATCCTGATCAGCGACAGTATGCGTGCCACCGGCATGCCAGACGGACAGTATACACTCGGCGGATTAGATGTAAATGTCGTTGGAAACCGTGCGACGCTGGTATCCGATGGAGCATTGGCAGGTTCTGCTACCAACCTGATGGATTGCATGAGAACCGCAGTAAAGAAAATGGGACTTCCACTGGAAACCGCAGTGGCCTGTGCGACCGCTAATCCTGCAAAAAGCCTTGGAGAATTCGACAAGTACGGATCCATCACCGAAGGAAAAAAAGCAAATGTAGTATTACTGGATCAGGAATTAAATTTAAAAATGGTGATAAAAGACGGGAAAATATTTAAAAAGGGGACGGAGGATTTTTAAAAATCCCCCGTCCCCTTTTTAAAAAAGCCCTGTCCCTTTTTGAAATAATTGTCCCAAATGGAGGAGAAATTTTGAGAAAAATAGTATCCTTAGGTGATGGTTTCACGGTGCAGGGAGTCCGGAGATTTTTGACGAAGGATTGTGTCTTGCAGAAACCAGATGTGGTCAGCCTGTTGGTGGGATGTAATGATGTTGGAATTATGATGAATACTGGAAAATCGCTGATGGAGCAGGAGTTTTTGAAAAATTATAGGAAAATATTAAAGGAAATCAAAGATGCGACGAACGCAAAGATTATCTGTGCAGGACCTTTTATCTTCCCTTGGCCGCTTGTGTACCAAAACTGGATTTCTGGAATTCTGGAAGTGGAGATGCTGGAAGGTATGGCGGCAAAAGAGCAAAATGTTATTTTTCTTCCACTGCATGGCAAAATGCAGCAGAAGGCGGAACAGGATGGATACCAGGCAATGACGGTAGATGGAATACATTTGACTGAAAAAGGGAATAAATTTCTTGCAGAAGAATGGCTTAGAGCATCGGCTCTGATATTGTAAGTTCTAAAAGATATAGGATTTATTACTTTTTTCTATTGTCAGATTACAACATTATGCTTTATTATAGTAAAGTATTAATACGAAATGTTCTAATGAAATGTTGGAAATAAAAAGGAAAGAGGTTGTTGAGTGATGCCGCGATTAAGTGATAGAGTTCAGACATTTACGGATTCCGTAATTCGGAGAATGACCAGAATCAGTAATAAGTATGGAGCAATTAATTTATCGCAGGGGTTCCCTGATTTTGATCCTCCAAAAGAAATGCTGGATGCTCTTGCGAAAACAGCGTATGAAGGCCTGCATCAGTATTCGATCACATATGGTGCGAAGAATTTTCGCGAGGCTTTGGCGAGAAAGCAGGGAAAAGCAATTGGAAGGACCATTGATCCGGAGAAGGAGATTGTAGTGACGTGTGGTGGAACAGAGGCAATGATGTGTGCCATGATGACGATTTGTAATCCGGGGGATAAAGTAATGGTGTTCTCTCCGTTTTATGAAAATTATGGCGCGGATGCAATTTTATCTGGAGCTGATCCAATTTATATTCCGCTGGTTCCTCCGAAATATGATTTTGATATTCAATTGGTGGAAGATGGATTTAAGAAGGGAGCAAAGGCAATCATCGTATGTAATCCTTCCAATCCATGTGGCAAAGTATTTACCAGAGAAGAACTGATGGCAATTGGAGAACTGGCTGTGAAATATGATGGTTTTGTGGTGACGGATGAAGTATATGAACATATTGTTTATGAACCATATCAGCATATTTGCATGGCATCGCTTCCGGGGATGTATGAGCATACGATCACTTGTAATTCACTTTCGAAAACGTATTCTATTACCGGATGGCGCCTGGGATATCTGATCGGACCGGAAGAGGTGGTTGAGGCAGCTAAAAAAGTGCATGATTTCCTGACAGTTGGTGCGGCGGCTCCGCTTCAGGAGGCGGCTGTGACAGGACTTAACTTTCCAGACAGTTATTATGAGCAGCTTCGTGAAATTTATACAAAGAAACGAAATTGTTTCCTTGAAGGACTTGACAGGATTGGTTTGGAACATAACATCCCACAAGGAACATATTTTGTTATGATAGATATAAAAAAGTTTCTTGATATACCGTGGTTCCAAGGATATACAGACTTGGAGTTCTGTGAATGGATGATTCAGAATATCGGAGTTGCGGCGGTCCCTGGCTCCAGTTTCTTTAAAGAGGAAGTAAATCATTTGATAAGGCTTCATTTTGCAAGAGAAGAGAAAACTTTGGAGGAAGCGATTCAGCGGCTGGGGAAATTACAGGAACTTTGAAAATACTTGACAAAGTTTTCTAAATAAGTTAGTCTAGAATTTGTAAATAAAATAGATTTTTCATAAAGGCTTTGAAAAGAAGAAGTAATAATCCGTACACCCATACAGAAAGTTGCCGGCTGATGAGAGGCGCATGAAGGAATGGTTTGTGAATACATCTTGGAGCTGCACACCGAACATCGGCAAGATTATTAGGCTGTGACGTCAGGCACACGTTACTGTGTACAGGTTTGTGAATACGCAGACCATATAAGGCTGGCAATGTGAATTGTCAGTGAAGCAAGGTGGTACCACGGTAAATATCCGTCCTTATCAAGATGATAAGGGCGTTTTTTTATGGGAAAATCAAAACTATGAAGTTAATATAAGGAGGAGAAAAAAACATGGGAATTTATGAAGAACTGATTGCGAGAGGACTGATCGCACAGGTAACAGACGAAGATGAGATCAGAGAATTGGTAAATAATGGGAAGGCTACTTTTTATATTGGATTTGATCCGACAGCAGACAGCCTTCATGTCGGACATTTTATGGCGCTGTGTTTGATGAAACGTCTGCAGGATGCCGGAAATAAGCCGATTGCGCTGATCGGAGGCGGTACAGCGATGATCGGAGATCCATCTGGAAGGACCGATATGCGTCAGATGATGACGAAAGAAACTATTCAACATAACTGTGACTGCTTTAAGGAACAGATGAGCCGTTTTATTGATTTCTCAGATGGAAAAGCACTGATGGTAAACAATGCTGACTGGCTTCTGGATCTGAATTACATTGAGGTACTTCGTGAAGTTGGAGCACATTTTTCTGTAAACCGTATGCTGGCTGCAGAGTGTTATAAGCAGAGAATGGAGAGAGGATTAAGCTTCCTGGAATTTAACTACATGATCATGCAGAGCTATGATTTTTATATGTTATACCAGAAATACGGATGTAACATGCAGTTTGGAGGAGATGACCAGTGGAGCAATATGCTTGGCGGTACAGAGCTGATCCGCCGTAAACTGGGGAAAAATGCATGTGCGATGACGATCACACTGCTTCTGAATTCCGAAGGTAAGAAGATGGGTAAGACACAGAGCGGTGCGGTATGGCTGGATCCGAAGAAGACTTCTCCATTCGAATTCTATCAGTACTGGAGAAATGTAGCAGATGCGGACGTTCTGAAATGTATCCGTATGCTGACATTCCTTCCATTAGAAGAGATTGACAAGATGGATTCCTGGGAGGGAGCTCAGTTAAATACAGCAAAAGAAATCCTTGCATTCGAGCTGACCAAGCTGGTACATGGGGAAGAAGAAGCACAGAAGGCACAGGAAGCTGCAAAGGCATTGTTCAGTACAGGAGCTGCAGCAGATATGCCTCAGACAGAGCTTACAGAAGAAGATCTGACAGATGGAAATATAGATATTCTGACCATGCTGGTAAAAGCAGGACTTACCGCTTCCAAGTCTGAAGCACGCCGCGCCGTACAGCAGGGCGGAGTAACGGTAGATGGAGAGAAAATCGCGGATGTTTATAAGACATTTGCGGGAGAAGATCTTAGTGGAGAAGGAATTGTTCTTAAGAAAGGGAAGAAGAATTTCCGGAAAATTACTGTAAAATAAGTGTGAAAAACAGGAGGAGATATATTATGGCATTTCAGGAGATTGCGATTGAAAGTCTGGATTTCAATCCATTTACAAAGATTTCGAAAGAATGGATGCTCGTTACTGCAGGAGATGAAAAAAAGAGCAATACAATGACCGCAAGCTGGGGAGGATTTGGCATTATGTGGGGCAAGAACATTGCAACCGTTTATATTCGTCCACAGCGTTATACAAAAGAATTCATGGATGCAAATGATACATTTACTGTATCTTTCCTTTCAGAGGAATATAGAAAGGCATTGAATGTATGTGGAACAGTATCTGGAAGAAACGTGGAAGATAAATGGGCAGAAGCCGGACTTCATCCATATCCGGTAGATGGAACGACTGCAGTGGATGAGGCAGATCTGGTATTGGTATGTAAGACACAGTATCATCAGGAAATGAAGCCAGAATGCTTTGATGTGATGGAAAATGACAGCAAGTGGTATCCTCAGAAAGATTATCATATCATGTATATGGCGGAGATTGTAAAAGCATTGAAAAAGTGTTAAAAGAAATAAAAAAGTGATAAGGCGCGCGGTGCAGATTATGTACTGCGCGCCTTGTATTTTACTGTATTTTCAAATACTGTATGCTGTATGGAGGTAGTTCTAAACGACCGTTCATTGTCACTTCTGTGTCAGTCAGAAGTTCAGCTGCTGTTCCGTTCAGATCCTGATGGCAGGCGGTGTACAGCATGTCACTTGCGTTAATTGCAACCAGAACGCGTTCTTTGTCAGAATGACGTTCAAATATGAGCTGATGGTTCTGGATGACAACATTTTTATAAGAACCGTTGCACAGAGCATCGCTATTCTGACGAAGAGTGATGAGTTTCTTAATATATTCGGTCAGTTCATTTGGTTCAGGTTCTTCAAAGCATGGTCTTAAGGCATAGTCGTTATTTGGTGCTTTTTCACCGGTCGCAGCCCATTCACTTCCATAATACAGGCATGGGATTCCAGGCATGCCGAGAAGAACGCCATATGCAAGCGGAATATGCTTTTTGTTTGTTAATATACTTGCAAGTCTTGTGACATCGTGATTATCGGCAAACGTCATCAGATGTTTGCCTCTGTAGATGCACCATTGTTCGTTTCCGAACTGTCTCTGCAGAGAGTGAGCAATTTCAAACAGATTCATGGAATTGAAACTGGAGTACAGTCCCTTATAACATTCATAATTGGTACAGCTGTGAAGCATTTCATCATTTACAATC
The DNA here is from genome assembly GCA_022769185.1 of Dorea sp. Classification (GTDB taxonomy): domain Bacteria; phylum Bacillota; class Clostridia; order Lachnospirales; family Lachnospiraceae; genus Dorea_A. The sequence continues at coordinate 25,967 of JALEKG010000112.1, forward strand.
TGATTGTAATCACCAAATAATACTTCGCCGATCAAAGCGAAATCCGGTTTCAGTTCCTGGGTAAAGGAGCGGAGTCTTCTCATAAAATTCCGATCCAGGCAGTAGGCCACATCCAGGCGCAGTCCATCGATGTCAAATTCGTCGATCCAGAATCTGACACAGTCCAGAAGATAATCAACAACAGCCGGATTCTGAAGATTCAGTTTCACCAGTTCATAATGTCCTTCCCAGCCTTCGTACCAGAAACCGTCATTATAGGCGCTGTTTCCGTCAAAGTTGATACAGAACCAGTCTTTATATGGAGAATCCCATTTCTTTTCCTGTACGTCCTGAAATGCCCAGAAACCGCGTCCTACGTGGTTGAAGACACCATCCAGGACAATCTTGATCTGATGCTCATGCAGATCTTTACATACTTCTTTAAAATCATCATTAGTTCCAAGTCTGACATCTATTTTTTTATAATCTCTGGTATCATAACCATGATTGTCGGATTCAAATATCGGATTCAAAAGAATCGAATCAATCCCGAGATCTTTTAAATAATCTGACCAGTCCAGGAGTTTACGGATCCGGGAAACGCATTCCCCGTCATTGTGCACTGGAGCTCCGCAAAAGCCGATCGGATAAATCTGATAAAAAACACTGTTATAAGCCCACATAAAATAACCCTCGCTTTCTTCATTCTGTTCGTATATGCTTCAATATGAGCTATCGCTGTTTTTTATTATAGCAAAAAAACAGGAAAAAGAGAAACCATATTAATAACAAAACGCCTTTAAATATACTGGAAATAGTAATACTCCACCAGATACCATTTAGACCTAAGGAAGTCTTTGTCAGCATTAGGGCCAGCGGAATTCGTGCGACAGTAAAAATAATACTGATTACGGATGGTGGGATTGTTTTCCCGAATCCGGAAAATGCACCGGCAGTCGTAATCTCCACACTCATGAAGAGCTGAGAGAAACCGAGGATCATCAGATAGTCGACACCAAGAGGAATGACGTCTGATTCTGTAATAAAGATACGGAAGATCGGAGACGGGCAGAAGATGAGCAGTACGGTACAGAAAATTCCCCAGATAAATACGATTCCCATTGCAGACCGATAGCCAGAGAAAATACGGTTCTTTTTCCCTGCTCCATGATTCTGCGCAATAAAGGAGTTTACAGCAGCGGCAAATCCATCTGCTGTCATCCAGGAGATAGATTCAATCTGTGAGCCGACTTTTTGTACTGCAATAGCTGCATCTCCATAACCCGCGACCATCCTTGCGATTATCATAGATATAGTAGTAAACAGCATATTCTGAACTGATGTCGGGAAACCTATCTTTAATATCGACCTCAGATACTGGATATCCGGACGCTTAAAAATATGTACATTTTGGAAAATGCAGGTGTCTTTGACAGCATGATATAAAAACATTAAAGTTACGATAATCTGAGCAATGACTGTGGCAATTGCTGCTCCGATGACTCTAAGCTCCGGGAATGGTCCTATTCCGAAGATTAAAAGAGGATCCAGGATGATATTGATGATCAGTCCAACGGTTGTGGCTGAAAATGCCGCCCGGCTATTTCCAATTGCTGTGAAGATTCCAGTAAATGTCTGATTTAAAAATGAAAACATAACCAATCCGCACGTAATCTGCAGATAGTATCTTGCATCCAGAATTACCTGTATGCTATTTAAATGAAAAAAATGAATGAGTGGACTGGAAAATAACGCACAGATTAATCCGTAAATCAGACCGAAGCATGCAGTCATCTGCAACGCGTTTGCTGCATATTCGGATGCCTCTTCTGTGTGTCCGGCTCCCAGAGAGTGTCCGACGTTCACCTGACCTCCCATCTTAGCAAGGGCAGCTAGTCCATTCGATAGCCACATGTACATACCGGCAGCTCCCACGGCCGCGACAGCCTGACTTCCAATTCTGCCGATCCAGATCATATCCGTCAGATTGTAAGCCATCTGGATCAGCGAAGTAGCCATGATCGGAATGGCAAGCCGGGTCAGAGACGGAAGAACAGGCCCATTTAATAAATCAATATTTTTCTGCATTGATACATCCCCCAAGAATTATGCTTGTATTTTTTCCTAAACACTTATTATAATAAGTAGATTTACTGAATCAGATAATGTGAAAATGTCACATACAGGCATATTATATCATAGAAGGGGAAAATAGGAAACAATGCTACATTGTTCTTCAAAATTCTTCTTCAAAAAATCTTGAAAAATAGTTGACACACGTGGTGCCGTATAATATAATGAACAAGTATGACAAAAGGAGAAACAGCTAAGAAACCAAAGCCCCGGAGTCTTGCTGATTTCGATATAATGATCATGAAAATGTTAATGATTCACAGGAGGGAAACCAATGAAAACTTATATGGCTAATCCAGATAAGATTGAAAGAAAATGGTATGTAGTTGACGCTTCTGAATATACATTAGGACGTTTGGCATCAGAAGTAGCTAAGGTTTTAAGAGGAAAAAACAAACCGGAATTTACACCACACGTTGATACAGGTGATTATGTAATTGTTGTAAACGCTGAAAAAGTTAATGTAACAGGTAAGAAACTGAATCAGAAGATTTATTATAATCACTCTGAATATGTTGGTGGAATGAAAGAGACCACATTAGCGGAGATGATGAACAAGAAGCCTGAAAAAGTAATCGAACTTGCTGTAAAGGGAATGCTTCCAAAGGGACCTTTAGGAAGATCTATGATTAAGAAACTTCATGTATATGCTGGACCAGAACATGAACAGCAGGCTCAGAAACCAGTTGAGCTGAAATTCTAAGAAAGGTTTGAGAGGAGGATATTACAGTGGCTAGTGCAAGATTCTACGGAACAGGAAGAAGAAAAAAATCAGTTGCAAGAGTATATTTAGTACCAGGAACAGGTAAGATCACAATCAATAAAAGAGATATCGACGATTACTTTGGTCTGGAGACATTAAAGGTTGTAGTTCGTCAGCCATTAGTAGCAACAGAGACAGAAGGAAAATTTGATGTTATCGTTAATGTAAAAGGCGGCGGATATACAGGACAGGCTGGAGCAATCCGTCACGGTGTAGCAAGAGCACTTCTTGAGGCAGATGCAGATTACAGACCAGTACTTAAGAAAGCTGGATTCTTAACACGTGATCCACGTATGAAAGAACGTAAGAA
>JALEKG010000123.1 GCA_022769185.1 Dorea sp.
CCTTCTTTGATAACTCTGGCATTATTCATATAGTATGCAACCTGTTCTTTGAGCTGTGCCTTTCCTGCCTCTGAATATACCGCCTCACCGGCCTTCTGTACGATATAAGGAGCACCGTTATATTTGGTTCCGTGACGTCTTGCCCACAGAGAATGCAGCATCACATCTCCATCTTTCAGATCCTTTGGAATAACGGTTGCGCCAAGTCTTACCCCTGTAAAGCCAGCATTCTTAGAGAAGCTTCTAAGCTCGATTGCGCAAGTTCTTGCACCTTCACACTCATAGATCGAATGTGGCACATCTTCTTCAGAAATATATGCTTCATATGCTGCATCATAGATAATAACAGCACCCACTTTATTGGCATAGTCTACCCATTCCTGAAGCTGAGATTTGGTAATGGTAGAGCCTGTCGGATTGTTTGGGAAACACAGATAGATAATGTCCGGTGTTTCCTTCGGAAGCTCTGGTGCGAAATTGGTCGCTTTAGTACACGGCATATAGATGACATCGCTCCAGGTCTCTGCCACAGAATCATACGTTCCAGTACGTCCTGCCATAACATTTGTGTCTACATATACCGGATAGACCGGATCACATACTGCAATTTTATTATCTTTCGAGAAGATTTCCTGGATATTTCCAGAATCTCCTTTTGCTCCGTCAGAGATAAAGATCTCATCTGCCTTAATATCACAGCCTTTATCCTGATAATCATTCTTAGCCATTGCACTTCTTAAGAATTCATATCCCAGGTCTGGTGCATATCCACGAAAAGTCTCTGCATGAGCCATCTCCTCTACGGCACCATGAAGTGCGTCAATAATTGCCGGGGCCAGTGGCTGCGTTACATCACCAATACTTAATCTGATAATATCCTTATCTGGATGAGCCGCCTGATATTCTCTCTGCTTCTTTGCAACGGTAGAAAACAGATAGCTTCCTGGTAATTTCAAATAATCTTGATTCACTTTAAACATTTTTCCTATACTCCTTTTCTTTTATTTATCGGACGAAATGCCCGTAATATCTATCTTACCATCGAATACCGTTGTTGCAGGACCGGTCATGTATACCTTGTCTGCCTCTCTGTCCCATTCGATCTGTAAATCTCCGCCTAATAATTTAACAGTCACCTTCTCTTCTGTTAAACCATTTAAAATACTTGCCACTGCCACTGCACATGCTCCCGTTCCACACGCCATTGTCTCACCGGAACCGCGTTCCCATACCCGCATTTCCAGCGTGTGGCGATCGATAAATTTTACAAATTCTGTATTAATACGCTTTGGAAAACGCTCATGGTTCTCAAACTTTGGTCCAAGCTGATCCAGATTCAGATCTTTAATATTGTCCATGTAGATCACTGCATGCGGATTTCCCATGGAGACTCCTGTCATGCGATACTCGGTCCGGTCTACTATGATCGGTTCATTGACCACCATATCACCATCTGCAACAATCGGGATAAGCGCTGGCTTAAGGATTGGTGTTCCCATATCTACCTTTACCAATATTACTTTCCCATCTTTTACTGTCAGATCGAGATATTTTATACCACCTAATGTTTCCACGGATATACTGGTTTTGTCGGTAAGACCGTAATCATATACGTACTTTGCTACGCAGCGGATTCCATTCCCACACATCTCACCGCGAGATCCATCGGCATTGTACATCTCCATCTCAAAATCGGCTACTTCTGATGGATTGATCATGATCAGACCATCAGAACCAATTCCAAAATGTCTGTCACTTACATATTTTGCAACTTTGGATGGATTTTCTATCTTTTCCTGAAAACAATTCACATAGACATAATCATTTCCCAGTCCATGCATCTTCGTAAATTTCATTCCTTTACTTCTCCTTCTTCCTTATTCATTCATAATGCTCAATACCATTTCTGCCGTCTCTACCATATTCGTTCCACTGTCCATACTGTGTTTCTGTAAATAACGATGTGCTTCGGCTTCCGTCATATTGTTGCGTGCCATCAATAATTCTTTAGCATTTTTTATGACTGCCTGCTGCTCCGGATTCCGATTCTTCAGCTCCTGCCTTCGCTTTTTGCGTTTTCTCTCCATTGTTCGAAGCATCATATCCATGGTATTCAAAAGGTCATATACTTTAATCGGAAGTGATAACCCCATCACTCCTTCAACCAGCCCATCACTCCACCTGGATTCTGATGCTATCAGAAGTATCTCAAATGTATCCGGCAAATATTCCCTCAGATCCGTATACATCATATCCTTTAGCTTATAACCACACACAACAATTCCTTCATCAACAGTGTCTGCATAATGTATTGCCTGAGCTCCGGTCGTACAGACGCCTATCACATCTATTCCACCGCGCGCTAACAGATTGCGGATATTTGTTGCATTATCTTTATTTGGAAATACAACGATAATACCAGTCAAGCTGACACCTCCCTGTTCTTGCTTTTCATCAAATTCATTCTGATTTTGCAGATTATAACAGGTGCAGATACTTGTCTATTTCCCAATCTGTGATCTGAATACGATACTCCTGATATTCTTTTGTCTTTGCATCTATATACTTCCTTGAAAGATCTTCTCCTAATATTTCCTGAATATAAGCATCCTTTTCAAATTCCTTCGCTGCTTCTCTGAGACTTCCCGGAAGCTTTTCAATACCAAAGACTTTCCGTTCTTCTTCTGTCATTTCATAAATATTTCGGTTCACGCTCTTTGGCGGCATGATCCCTTGTCTGATACCGTCAATTCCTGCTGCCAGACATACAGCCAGCGCAAGATATGGATTTGCGGACGGATCAGGATTCCGGAGTTCTACTCTGGTAGACTGTCCCTTACTTCCCGGGATACGAATCAGCGGTGTACGATTCTTTACAGACCACGCAATATATACAGGCGCTTCATATCCCGGTGTCAGGCGCTTATAAGAATTTACGATTGGGTTTGTAATAAATGTAATAGCCTTCATATGCTTCATGATGCCGCCGATAAAGCAATACGCCTCTTTACTAAGTCCATTTTCATCATCTGGGTTCTGGAAAATATTAATTCCATCACGGCTAAGAGACATATTAATATGCATACCGGAACCATTGATTCCAAATTTCGGCTTAGGCATAAATGTTGCATGCAATCCATGCCGCTTTGCAATCGTCTTAACAACCAGCTTAAATGTCATAATATTATCAGCCGTTGTCAGTGCCTCATCATACCTGAAATCTATCTCATGCTGTGCAGGTGCCGCTTCATGATGGGAGGATTCAATCTCAAATCCCATATCTTCCAGTGTCAGGACCATATCCCTCCTTGCATTCTCTCCCAGATCAAGCGGCCCAAGGTCGAAGTAGCCTGCACTTTCATGTGAAAGTGTTGTCGGGAGACCATCATCATCCGTATGAAACAGGAAGAATTCGCATTCCGGTCCGACATTGAATTCATAACCCATTTCCTTGACCTCTTTTACAATTTTCTTTAAAATATATCTTGGATCACTTTCAAAAGGTGTTCCATCTGGTTTATATACATCACAGATCAGTCTTGCAACCTTTCCCTGCTGTGGTCTCCATGGAAAAATCTCGAAAGTATTCAGATCCGGATACAAATACATGTCTGATTCCTCAATTCTTGCAAACCCTTCAATTGATGAACCATCAAACATAATCTGATTATCCAGCGCTTTTTCCAACTGACTCGGGGTTATAGCAATATTCTTCATCGTTCCAAATATATCAGTAAACTGTAGACGGATGAATCCGACATCTTCTTCTTCAACAATCCTTAAAATATCCTCTCTCGTATAATTGTTCATACTTATTCCTCCATATTCTGTGATACGGCAGCTCTCAACTGACATCCCGAATTACATACCATGATATGCAGACACCCTGCCGCCGACAGCGTACCTGCTCAAGTATATAAAAATGGGCGCTCTCATACCACTGATGAAACCGCCATTGATTTACGTTATAAATTATAAAAAGAAAAAGTCACTTTGTCAATCTGAATAATATTGAAAAACAGATTGCACTCTGTTAAAATATGATTATTATAATTCAAAAAACATTGTGAGGTCAAACGATTGACTCTGAGAATATTTGGAAATAAGAAAGGCGAAAAAACACATGGGAGTTGCAATTCCAATTGAAACCAGTGCACGTCATATTCATATGTGCCGTGCAGACTTTGAAGCTTTATTTGGCGAGGGGAAAGAATTAACATTTAAGGCTGAACTAAGCCAGCCTGGTCAGTATGTATCCGAAGAAAGGATTACCGTGCGGGGACCGAAAGGAACTTTTGAAAATGTAGCAATACTTGGACCGTTCCGTAATGAAACACAGCTGGAAATATCTGTCACAGACTGTCGTAAGCTTGGGGTTCCCGGCGTAATCCGTCAGTCAGGCGATACAGCCAATACACCAGGCTGTACTTTGATTGGTCCGAATGGATCTCTGGAACTGGATCACGGCGTCATCGTTGCCAAACGTCACATTCATATGACACCGGTACAGGCCAGCCAGATGAATGTACAAGACAATGACAATGTATTTGTAATTACAAACAGCTTTGAGCGTTCACTTATATTTGCTGATGTGATCGTCCGCGTCAATCCTAATTTTTCACTGGCCATGCATGTCGATACCGATGAGGCGAATGCATTTGCCGGAATGGACAATCCTACCGGCGTCATACTGAAACTTTTCGGTGGTCAGACCTATAATCTGCAAAAATGGGCAGAAGAATTGCAGAGTGGAATCCACAGACTTTAAAAATGCCCAATGATTCTATGAAATTTTTATTATACAAAAAGAAGGCTTTAAGACCTGAGTCTCCTCAGTATCTGCTGCCTTCTTTTTTCATCTCCATTTATTCACTCAACTCGCGATCCATCCTGCACTTCCGATCAGATATACTGCCGCATAATACAAAGTCAGGATCACAATCCCATCTGATAAACGTCTTCTTTCTTTCAACAATGACCATGCAATCACACAGTCTGATACCAAAAAACAAAAAGCACCTATACTTCGAAGCAGTGCTTCTGTCGTATTCAGATGAAGATATATGGTGGCCGCCATGGCAACCATAAGAATGAGGACTGCCATATACAGATATGCCGGACGCTTCAGTTCTCCTAGCATTCCTACCTTATTACGAAACAGGAACAGCACCAGAAGATAGATTCCTGTAAAAATAAATAAGGTATCCCATGATGGAACTACCTTCTGGCAAAAAGCCAGAATAAATAAAAGGTGTGCCGCTCCAAAAAGATACACTCCTCTAATAAATTGTATTTCCAATATAATATCGGCAGCCATACAACAGACCAAACCAAACACAATCACCCAATCTGAAAAACGGTGCGTCTGAAACGCTCCATAGATTCCGGCAAGCACAGCCATCCCCGTCGCTGACGCTTTTAAAATCAATGCCTTTTGCCCCGCTTTATTCCGAAAACATCCGTATAAAATTCCCAACAGCACCAGTAACCCAATCGTTATATACATCCTGCAACCTCTCTTTTCTGGCGTTTTTCAAGATTTGCTTCATTATATCATACCTTCCAGTATATGAATAGGTAGCTAATTCTTAATTTGTCTTCCCGTAACATCCATATGATAATTCTCTTTATAAATCAATTCGGATACAGGAACAATCGTATATCCCTTTTCTTCCAGATCTGTAAGCAGCGTATCCAATGCATCCGCTGTATATTTTGCACCATTATGACAGAGAATAATAGCTCCATTCTTTAATTCTTTGTTCTGAATTACGGTATTAATAATGCTATCAATTCCATAATCTTTCCAATCAAGACTATCTACAGACCACTGGATAGAATAGTATCCACATTCTTCTGCACTTCGAATCAGGGAATCGTTGTAATCTCCATAGGGCGCTCGAAACAGCTGCATGGAGACTCCTGTAAGCTCTTTTACTCTTTCATGCACCTTAAGAATTTCTTTTTTCTGTTCTTCTTCGGATAATGCTGACATATTTTTATGATTTTCACTATGATTTCCAAGATCATGACCAGCTGCCTGTATTGCTTTTACATCTTCCGGATACTTTTCCACCCAGCCTCCAGTCATAAAAAAAGTCACCCTCACATCATGTTTCTTAAGTATATCCAGAATTCTCGCGGTATCCTCATTTCCCCAGGCCGCATCAAAGGTCAAAGCCACTTTTTTTTCGTCTGTTTCAACAGAATAAATTGGAAGCTCTTTTCCATTCACATTGTTTGAAACTGTTACATAACCTGCAAGATACTTATAAGATCCAGCCAAAGCAATCATCAATGTAAGTATCAGGACACCACCTTTCTTCCATCTCACTTTTTTCTTCATGAAATAATCTCCAGAAAATCTGCCTTTATTAATAATATAGTATTATAATATACGACATATTACCTTTGATTTGAATATACGCAAAAAGGATACGTTCCATCAAACGCATCCTTTTTCGCTATTTCTATCACAATTGTTAAACATTAATCATTCGCATTCAGCCATTCTTTCATCAGCTCTACATATCTGTCATTATCTTCTACGAAGCACATATGACGGCACTCACGGAACAGTTCCCATCTAGAATTCGGAATTCTGTCATACATATATTTTGCAATATATGGAGTACACAGGTCATTACCACCGTTGATTACTAATGTAGGCTCTTTAATGTCTTTTAACTGCTCTGTTACATCATAATCTTTTAATGTTCCTTCTGGAGTGAATTCATTTGGACCCCATCCGACAACATAAGCTTCTCCGCCTTTTTTAACAGGACGTCTCAGACATTCCGGAGATTCATCAGTCACTGCGCCAGCCGCATGACGGAGCATAAACTCTGTCTCAGCCTCTATGTAAGCCGGATCACTGTAATCCCCTGAAGATGTTGCTTTATCGATCGCATCCTGCATTTCCTGTGGAAGGAATTTGATCATACGATGCTGTTCAATCCCCCACATCCAGGATGCAGGTAATGTACTGGAAAGAATTAAACTCTTAAGTCCCTCCGGTTTATAATTACATACATAATCCAAAAGCTGCATACCACCCCAGGACTGTCCAAGGAGATGGATCTCATCCAGTCCAAGATGCTTTCTTAACGCAATCAGCTCATTGATCCATGTCTCTGCTGTCCAGAGTTCCGGATGTCCATCCAGATAAGATTCTCCACAACCAATCTGATCATACATCACCAGCTGACGTCCGTCCTCTTCAGCAAGTCTGTCTAATACTTCAAAATAGTTGTGTGTGGATCCCGGTCCTCCATGAAGCAGAACCAATGGTTTTTTATTCCCTGTTTTTTCTCCTACTACGCGATAATAAGTTTTGTACCCCAGGTAAGGCATATATCCTTCTTCAATCTTCATATTGAAAAACCTCCTTTTGTTCTCTATTATATACAAAATTAAGACCATTGTACAGTTTGGCTATGAAAAAAAGACAGAATTTTCGTTCTGTCTTTTTCTTATTATCTTATGCTTTCCAGATATCTCTGTTGTATTCTGCAATCGTTCTGTCAGATGAAAAATATCCTGCTTTGGCGATATTTACTAACATCTTCTTCGCCCATGTCATTCTGTCTTCATAATCTGCAAATGCTTTCTCTTTTGTTGTAATATATTCTTTCACATCCAGGAGTGTCATAAACCAGTCTTTCTGGATCAGCTCTGCGTGAATCTCAAGAAGTGTACGCACATCTCCAATTTTCAGCATCTCCGGGCAGATGATAAAATCAATCCATCTGCGGATATCTGCATCATTGATATAATAGTCTGCTGCCACATAGTCTGCCTTTGCATAGTGCTCAATGACTTCGTCACTGCTCTTTCCAAAAACATAGATGTTCTCATCACCTACCAGCTCATGAATCTCTACATTTGCGCCATCATCCGTTCCAAGTGTCACAGCACCGTTTAGCATGAACTTCATATTTCCGGTTCCGCTTGCTTCCTTGGATGCAAGTGAAATCTGTTCAGAGATATCACACGCCGGAATCATTTTCTCTGCCATCGTTACATTATAGTTTTCTACCATAACCACTTGCAAATATGGAGACACTTCAGGATCATTCTGAATCAGTTCCTGCAGACACAGGATCACATGGATGATATCCTTTGCAATGATATAGGCCGGAGCAGCTTTTGCTCCAAACAGGACCGTAATCGGTGTCTTAGGAAGGTTTCCTTCCTTAATGTCCAGATATTTATAAATAACATAGAGGACATTCATCTGCTGACGTTTATACTCATGGAGACGCTTTACCTGAATATCGAAGATGGAGTGATCATTGATTTTAACTCCGGATTCTTTTTCCAGATATTCCTTCAATGCTGTTTTATTCGCCTGTTTTACTTCGAGAAGCTCTTTTAAAGCCCCTTCATTCTCTGTAAGTGGAAGAAGACTCTCAAGTTTTGCAGCATCCTTGCGGAATTCAGCAGCACCGTATTTGTCAATCCACTCAACCAGCTTCTTGTCACAGTGCATCAGCCATCTGCGGAAAGTAATTCCGTTGGTCTTATTATTAAATTTTTCTGGATAAATATCATAGAATGGCTTTAATTCTACATTTTTCAGAATCTCAGTATGAAGTGCTGCAACACCATTTACGCTAAATCCATAATGCATATCCATTCTTGCCATGTGTACACGATTCCACTCATCAATAATCTGCAAATCTTTATCTGCATATTTTTCAGAAACTCTTCTTGCAAGTTCACGAATGATCGGCATCAGATGCGGAACTACTATCTCAAGGTAATCGATCGGCCATTTTTCCAATGCCTCTGCCAGAATCGTATGGTTCGTATAAGCACAGGTGTTAGATACAATTTCAATTGCTTTATCCATGGAGATTCCTTTTTCCGTTAATAACCGGATCAGTTCTGGAATGACCATAGATGGATGCGTATCGTTGATCTGAATCACCACATGCTGATCCAACTCTTCCAGATTATATCCTCTCTCTTCACATTCTTTCAAAATATATTGTGCACCATTACTTACCATAAAATACTGCTGATAAATTCTTAAAAGCTCTCCCTGCTTATCACTGTCATCCGGATACAGGAACAATGTCAGATTCTGCTTAATATCATTCTTATCAAACGAAATGCCATCTCCTACAATGCTCTCATTTACAGTATCTACATCGAAAAGATGCAGTTTATTCGTGCCATTTTCATATCCCGTTACGTCAATATCATATAATTTAGAATGAATGCTGAAATTATGAAACGGTACATCAAATCCAATTCCTGTATCTGTCAGCCAGCTTGTATTTTCAATCCACGGGTTCGGAGTTTCCTTCTGTTTATGGTTCTCGAATACCTGTTTGAACAGTCCGAGATGATAATTCAGTCCAATTCCGTCTCCCTCCAGTCCCAGTGTTGCCATAGAATCCAGGAAGCAGGCTGCCAGTCTTCCAAGTCCGCCATTTCCAAGTGACGGTTCTGGCTCTACTTCTTCAATCTCACAGATGTCTTTTCCATTTGCAGTCAAGAGATCCCTTACCTCATCATAAACTCCCAGATTGATCAAGTTATTTGATAACAGTTTTCCAATCAGGAACTCCGCAGAAATATAATAGATCTTACGTCCTGTATCAGAAACATTACCTCCTTTATCCTTTGCTGCTTCTTTTACTGTATTCAAAAGAGCCACATAGATTTCCTCATTTGTCGCATCCTTTAATTTTTTCCCAAGTATCTCCTGTAATCTTTCAGAAAAATTCATAATATACCTCCTGTCCGGCAGAACAATTTACATAGCCGCCGTTAGTCTGTGTCTTTTTGATTCTGTTTTCTATACTGATATTATAATTACTTTTTCATAGATTTCTCTTGCATAATAGTGGTTAAAAGTAATACAATACTATCAAAAAATATACCATTCAAGGAGTCTAATATGAATACACTGGAATATGAAAATCTATATGAAAAAAAAGCACATGTCAGTCCACAATTTCCATATAATACTTATCTTTGCTCTATTCCACTGGATTTTACACTGGTCCCGGCTCACTGGCACAAAGATGTCGAACTCATTGTAATCAAAAAAGGAACCGGAACAATTGCAGTTGACATGGAACCAAAGACGGTTCATGCCGGTGATATTATCCTGGTACGGCCAGGGCAGATTCACTCAATTGCTCAGCACGGAGAGGATAAAATGGAGTATGAAAATATCCTTTTTCAGACAGATCTGCTCTATTCCCAAAGCACAGATCTTCGCACTCTGGAATATTTTGAACCCTATTTTGAGCTGGAATATGATCTTCCATGGTATATCAGTGACTCCTTCTCCTGTCATAAAAAACTTAAAGAGTGTATCGATCAGATTGATACACTCTGCTGCAAACGCCCCAGATATTACGAATTATCTGTAAAAGGCTATCTTTTTCAATTTTTCTATCTGCTTTTTTCAGGACAGGAAACTCCTATCTTTTCCTCCAGCAGAAAATCGCTGGATAAAGTAAAGCAGATGATCTCCTATATTGAAAACCATTATATGGAGCCCATCACGGTGCAGTCCGCTGCCGACCATATGGGATTCTCTACTTCTCATTTTATGAAATTCTTTAAACAAAACATGCATACAACCTTTACCAATTATCTAAATGACTACAGGCTGACAATTGCAGGACGGCTTCTTCTCACCACTGATGACAATATTCTTCTCATCTCAGAGAAGACCGGTTTCAATAATCTGTCCTACTTTAACCGTCTGTTCAAACAACAGTTCCACATGACACCACGGGAATACCGTTCCAAATAATCCTACATATTCTCTCTGTCATTTTGCACCTCCGCCGCATATCCCCCATCTGCTTCCCACAGTCCGCTTTTCCCTCCAGACTTACGAAGCAGATGGATTCCTCCAATCTGCATGCCTTTGTCCACTGCCTTGCACATATCATAGATCGTAAGAAGTGCTGTACTGACCCCGGTCATGGCCTCCATTTCAACCCCCGTCTTTCCGACAGTCTTTGTCTTGCATCTGGCCTCGATCCGGCAGTCTTCCTCATGACAGATAAAATCAATCTCCACTTTTGTCAGATTCAAGATATGACATAACGGAATGAATTCGGAAGTTTTTTTAGCTCCCATGATCCCTGCTATCCTGGCAACACCGAGCACATCACCTTTCTTCATATCACCACTTTTCACCATGTCAAAACATTCTTTGGACATCTGAATCATTCCGGACGCAATTGCCTCGCGGACCGTATCATTTTTTTCGCTGACATCTACCATGACTGCATTTCCCTGACTGTCAAAATGTGTAAATTCTCCCATTCCATCTTTCCTTTCCATTTATAGCGTATTATGAACGTGCACATTCTCCTTCTGTGCCTCTTAAGATTCCCAGCCCATGTCCCAGATGTGGAAGCACAAATTCTAATGCTTCCTCCACTGCTTTCGGACCTCCCGGAAGATTTATGATCAATGTCTTTTTACGGATTCCCGATACAGCTCTGCTAAACATTGCACGTGGTGTAATCGTCATAGAATAATTACGAATTGCATCTGCAATTCCATTTGCCATACGATCGCAGACTGCATTCGTTGCTTCCGGTGTGGAATCCCGTCCGGAGAATCCGGTTCCACCCGTCGTAAAGATAACATTGATCTGGCGCTGGTCTGCCAGACGGATCAGCTGACGCTCCAAAACCTTCTGCTCATCTGCCAAAAGCAGACTTTCTTTGACCTCATATCCTTCTTTTTCTAGCATTTCTACAATTTTGGGACCACTCTTATCCTCCCTGAGACCTAACGATCCCTTATCACTCAGAGTGATTACAGCAGCCGTATACGGGCGGTCTTTCGAAGGTAAGATCATCTCCACTTCATCACCTACCTTAACACATCCGCCATGAATCACTTCTGTAAACACTCCCTCCCTCGGCATAATACAGTCACCCATCTTTTTATAGATTTCACAATGGCTGTGACATTCCTTTCCAATCTGAGTCAGCTCCAGCAATGCATCTCCGATACGAAATCTTGTTCCCACCGGAAGTGTCCGAAAATCATATCCTTCAATGATCAGATTTTCTCCAAATGCCCCAAATGCGACCTCAGCGCCTTTCTTCCTGAATTCTTCAATCTTTTCATAAGACAATAGGCTCACCTGTCTGTGCCATTTTCCGGCATGCGCATCTCCTTCAATCCCCCAGCCAGCGATAAACTCTGCTTCTACTAACTCTTTTTTTTGCGTTCCTCTCTTTTCACTAATACAAATTCCTAATAATCTTCCCACTTTTATCCTCCTATCTGCGTCATCCTCTTCTGTAATCTCTAATACGATTATTATTTCCCATAAAACCTCATCTGTCAAACATGAAAAAAGCTATAAACAACGTTTATAGCTTTCAAACTCCCCGAGTTGGGCTCGAACCAACAACCCCACGGTTAACAGCCGTGTGCTCTACCATTGAGCTATCGAGGATTACCTGTATTATTATAGCCCCCTGCCTGTCAAATTGCAAGAGATTTTTCATATGTACCTTCAAAAC
>JALEKG010000020.1 GCA_022769185.1 Dorea sp.
ATCTCTTGGAACTCCGGCTCCGTCAAACACACGTCCAAGCAAATGCTCTGAGAAGGAAACCATCATCGGTCTTCCAAGGAAGCGGATCGGATCATTGGTTCCTACACCCTGTGCACCTGCAAATACCTGAAGAGATACCACGTCTTTATCAAGTTTAATAACTGTCGCATAACTGTCACCTACGAGAGCAAGGTCACCAAGTCTGACATCTTTGGCTCTGACAGTAACTACGTTACCGACGATTGATTCAATTTTTGTATATACTTTCTGCACTTTAGGACCTCCTACTCAACTGCTTTCGACATGTAGAACTCTGAAATTTTCTTTCCCTGTTCGTAGTATTCCGGTGTCTGGAACTGGGTGCCGTGCCAGTCAAGGAACTCCTGTCTCAACTGGTTGAAGAAGCCTCGGATTTCTTTCTTGTCTTCCAGGTCATAGGACTTCATTAATGCATCATACAGCACATCGAACTCTTCTCTCTGTCTCTCCGGCGGACAAGCTGCGTCAATCGGATCAAATGAGTTCTGCTGAAGGTATACAGAGTCGAGAAGTTCACCCTTCTGATAGATGATATAATCTTCCGCAGATGTTCCTTCCTCACCTACTACCTTCATCATCTGATTGATCTCATTTCCTCTTCTGAGAATCGTACGTGCTTCTTCAATACGTCCCATGTCTACAACACCTGAGTACTTGGACCACGAATCCATTGGATGGATTGCAGGGTATTTACGCGCATCAGAACGTTCTCTTGAAAGTCCATGGAATGCTCCTACTACCTTCAGTGTTGCCTGTGTTACAGGTTCCTCAAAGTTACCTCCTGCCGGAGATACAGTACCTCCAATCGTTACAGATGCAATCTTGCCATTCTTAAGTCTTACTTTACCGGCTCTCTCATAGAAAGAAGCGATCGTTGACTCAAGATAAGCAGGGAATGCTTCTTCACCTGGAATCTCTTCCAGACGTCCTGACATCTCACGCATTGCCTGTGCCCAACGGCTTGTAGAGTCTGCAAGAAGAAGAACATCCAGTCCCATCTGTCTATAATACTCAGCAAGTGTAACAGCAGTGTAGCAGGAAGCTTCTCTGGCTGCTACCGGCATGGAAGATGTATTACAGATAATGATGGTCCTTTCCATCAGAGACCGCCCTGTCTTCGGATCTTCCAGTTCTGGGAACTCTTTTAAGATTTCTACTACCTCACCTGCACGCTCTCCACATGCTGCTACGATAACGATATCTGCTTCACCGTTTTTAGCCTCCATATGCTGAAGAACTGTTTTACCTGCTCCGAAAGGTCCCGGAACACAGAAGGTTCCGCCCTTAGCTACAGGAAGGAAAGCGTCGATACAACGAATCTTTGTTACCAAAGGTTCGTCCGGACGAAGTCTCTCTTCATAGCATTTCACTGCCTGTTTGATCGGCTGTGTGATAACCATGCTGAGTTCTTTTTCTTCGCCTTTACTGTTTGCGATCACGCAAATCGTTGCTCTTACGTGATAAGAGCCTTTTTCTTTAATTGATTTTACTGTCCAGTCACGACCTTTCAGTGTGAACGGAACCATAATTTCATGTGTAAATAATCCTTCAGGAACACTGCCAATAGAATCTCCTGCTTCCACAGAATCTCCCACCTTCACAGACGGTGTAAATTCCCATTCTCTATCCGGAATCGGATCAAGATATACACCTCTCTCAAGGAAGAAACCACACTGCTCTGCAAGATCAGGCAATGGATTCTGAAGACCGTCAAATACCTGGGTCAGAAGACCTGGACCAAGTTCTACACTCATTAATTCGCCAGTAAACTCTACAGCGTCTCCGACTTTAATGCCGTTGGACATCTCGTAGATCTGCATACTGGCAATCCCATTGTTGATTCGGATAACCTCTCCTTTGAGACGTTTCCCATCAACAAGAATATAAGCAACTTCATTTTTATGAACAGAACCATCAAAGCTAACATTTGCCAGGTTTCCGTTAATACCAGTTACATATCCTGTTACTGTTTCCATCAATTCTCTCCTGTTATAAGCTATATACGCGCTGCTGTACCTGATCAAAAAGACGTTTGAATTCCTTTTGTCCTTTTTTCTGAACGAAACAGCTCTGGCGCTCAAGCAATTTTAGTTTAATAGCATACCCGAATAAATATACATCATCAAAAGTATGCAGGCCTACCAATGAATCAAGATTTTCGAATTCGTAATCCAGCAGGATCTTCTCTGCTTCCAGTGGATTCTTTGCAGCCAGTGCAGTTCCTGCCACCTGTGCCATGACAGAATCCTTGTCATATGGGGTCAGATAAGGTCTTCCCAGATTCATACTTCTCTGATAATTAAGTTCCCTTGTAAGATTCCTGTAAAAAACGGCCCACTCTTTCACAAGTGGCCCCTCTTCTGATGAAAGAGTAAGATTCTCCAGGAACTTATACTTTGATTCGCTTACATTTGACTGGCACATGCCGAGAAACTCATCATAAGTCATCGGCATCTCCCCGTCTGTTTTCAGATCCGGCAGACTTGATATCAAATAATAATATGAAGCCATAGACACCTCCTGCTAGAAATCAAGATTTCTGAAATATGGCATCAGCATCTGCATGATCTCTTCATCTGAACAGTCGAAGTAACCTGAACCATCTTTCGCCGCCAGACGGAATCCTGCCTGGACGCCTTTTGTAGGTCTAATCTCAAGACCCTTCTTGATTTCTTCTGCAAGCTCTGCTTTGAGTGCTGCATTCACTTCTGAAACTTCAACCGAATAATTCTGTACATCTTCCCCAACCACAACAGCCTGAATTAATTTCCCAAGCGCTGCATCCGAAAGGTTATTCTTAATCTTTCCAGAAAGGATCTTCTCAAATTCAGCTTTCACCTCAGTTTTAAATGCAAGCATCGCATCTCTTTTTGCCTGCTCTGCACTGATAGCAGCACTTTCTTTAAGAATACCGATTTCCTTCTCTGAAGTCTCTTTAATACTCTTCGCTTCAGCTTTGGCATCTGCTATAATTGCTTCTGCTTTTTTCTTAGCTTCCGAAATGATTACTTCTGCTTCTGCATTAGCCACATCAATTCCTTCTTTTCGAATTGACGAAACTAAGTCTTGAATCTGTAATTCCATAAGTTCACTTCCTTTCCTTTCATTTTATTTTTAGTTTAAATAAAAAGAATTTATTCATACTATAATACTATATTATACCTGTCTTTTGCAAGAACTTTTGCCATAAAACCATAAAATTTTTCTGTCTTTTTTCTAAAATTTTTCACAAATCAAAAGTCAAATCGATAGATACAAGATTCCTCAAGAGGAATAGCAGAATCTATTTGAAAAGATATCTCAGGTGTTTAGATAAGAAAACCGATGGCTCTGACTAAAAATAGTCTAAACCATCGGTTTTTTATTTCAAGTTTAGGTCTGAACAGTAATAGTTATACTTAATCAATCGTTACATCCGGTTCCGAACATACCGTGCCATGAATTGCTTTCTCATCCTGACGTGCAATATACTGAACCAGGCTGATACACTGATTGGAATAACCCCATTCATTATCATACCACGCTATCAATTTAACGAAAGTCTCATCCAGCATAAGACCTGCCTTCACATCAAACACACAGGTATTGAAATTAGCTCTGATATCACCGGATACAATCTCATCATCATTATATTCAATAATACCCTTCATAGATGTAAGACTGGCATCCTCTACAACCTCACAAATCTGTGCATAAGTTGCAGGTTTGCTCAGCTGCATTGTTACATCAATAACAGACACATCATTGGAAGGCACCCGGAAACTCAGTCCTGTCATTTTGCCCTTCATTTCCGGCAAAACAATACCTACTGCCTTTGCTGCACCTGTCGTGGAAGGAATGATATTATTAAATACAGAACGTCCTGTTCTCCAGTCTCGTCCACCATTTGAATCCACCGGCTTTTGTTTTGAAGTCGAAGAATGAATTGTTGACATTAATGCCCGCTCAATCCCAAAAGCATCGTTAATTACTTTTGTTAATGGAGCAAGACAATTCGTTGTACAGGAAGCATTGGATACAACCGTCATACTTGGATCATAGGTTTTATTGTTAACCCCCATAACAAAAGTAGGAAAATCTTCATCCTTACCAGGAGCAGTCAAAATTACTTTTTTCGCACCTCCATTTAAATGTTTGCGACAATCCTCAAGTGTTCTGAATACACCGGTTGATTCAATGATGTATTCCGCACCGCAGGATGCCCAATCTATCTGTGCCGGATCCGATTCAGAATATACCTTAATGTGTTTCCCATTCACAACCAGGCAATCCTTTTCCGCTCTTACCTTCCCTCTAAAGCGTCCAAAGACCGAATCATATTCCATCTGATAAGCCATACGCTTTATATCTGCATTACGAAGATTGATTCCACATA